>CALTNV010000104.1 GCA_943845485.1 uncultured Flavobacteriales bacterium
GCTCCAGCTAAACCTGCAACATTTTTAAAAGTGACATCAGTTCCTTTACCTTTTTCATATATTTGAGCTTTTGATTTACCAATGTTAAAAATTTGGCCACCACCACCACCAGCACCGCCACCTACACGTTTCATAATAAATATCCAAAAACCAATTAAAACAGCTATTGGTAGTATCCAACTTATGATTTCTCTTCCCCAATTTTGTTCCTCTCTTGTTGTGTAGTCAAAGTCGTATTCACTACTCCATGTAACTAAGTTGTCTTTTACTTGATCTCCTGGAGGTAAATTGAAAACAAATTTCGGGTTCTTTTCAGCTATAACAGGGCTTATATCATCTGAGTTTTCAGAGCCTGATAAACGAGTCCCTTTTTTTAATGTTACGTATAGAGTTTTATTATTAACAAGAACAATATTTTCTACATCATTATTTTCGACGTACCCTTTAAATTCTCTGTATGTTATTGTTTTTGAACTACCTCCAAAATCTGCTAATTGTGCAAAAATTAATAGGGCAATTACAATGGCATAAATCCAATAAAAGTTAAATGGTGATTTTCCTTTGCCTGATGGTTTTAAGTTTTTAAAACCTTTGGATGATTTTTCTTCTTTCATTTATTTTGTATAAAATTCTTTGTTAAATTAATTCTTTTGAATCTGCCCAAAGGTTTTCTATATCATAATAAAACCTCTTGTTTTCTTGAAAAACGTGGACAATTATATTAAAATAATCAAGTAAAACCCATTCAGACAATTCCAAACCCTCTTTATGAGTTGGAGATAGTCCTAATTCTTTTTCTGTGTTTTTAATAATGTTTTCTGCTATTGCTTTAACTTGAGTGTTTGAACTACCATGGCATACAATATAAAAATTTGTAGGAGAAGTGTATAGTTCTCTCAAATCTAAAACTTTTATGTTTTTACCTTTAAGATCTTCAATTGCTAGTTTAATAGCCTTTATTAATTTTGATGTAGCGTTATCTAAATTATTCAATATTTATTATATTTTTAGTGAAAATAAATATAATTTTTATCATTTAATGACCTATTTACAATTATTTTCAAATCAATTATTTCAATTAAAAACTATTGATAGTACTAACAATTACATTGCCAAGTTAGTAAAAGAGGTCGAATTAGCAGAGGGTGCTGTTGTTATGTCAGCTTGTCAGACTTCAGGTAAAGGTCAGCAAGGTAATGGGTGGCATAGTAAAGTTGGAGAAAATTTACTGTTTAGTTTGTTATTAAAACCCTCTTTTCTAGATGTAAAAAGTCAATTTTATTTAAATATGATTGTTTGTTTAGCCTTAAAAGATACTTTAGGAAGTTTTGGTTTAAAAGATGTTAAAATTAAATGGCCTAATGATATTTTAGTAAACAACAGGAAGATTTGTGGTGTTTTAATAGAAAATGGAATTAAGAAAGATAAAGTTAACCAAAGTATTATTGGTGTTGGTTTAAATGTAAATGAAGAAATGAAGTGTAATCCGATGTTAAAGGCAATTTCATTATTTGATTTGATTAATAAAAGACTTGATTTAAATGATGTGTTAGAATTATTTAAAAAAGATTTAAGTAAGTGGTATTTACTATTGAATAAGAAACAATTTTCAAAAATTAAGAAAAGTTATCTAAATGATTTATTTTACTTTAATGAATTTAATTCATTTTTTTTAAAGAAGAATGGTTGTTTTGTGACTGAAACTCTGAAAATAATTGATGTTGATGAGTTTGGTTGTTTAATTCTAGAAAATAAAAAAAAGCAACTTAAAAAAGTTGCTTTAAAGGAAATTAAATTTAAGTATTAATTTTCCATTTGTTTTTTTAGTGAAGAAGTTAAATGATTAAATAGATTTGTTAATGGCTTTTCAATCATCATTTTTAAAAATGAATTTACTTTTGCTTCAAATATATTATATCCTATTGTTTTGTTATCAGATTCGCTACTCAAATTTATTATTAGTGTAAATTCAAAAGGAGATTTTGATCCTGATTTTAAGACAACTGAATTATTCTCGTTTCTTTCAATAATTTTAAAGTCAATAACTGTTGCTCCTTTAATTTTAAAAGAGCATTCGTTAGCTGTTGATTGCCAATTTTCAATTTTATCTTGTGGAAATAAAACTTTATAATTATTTAAATCAGATAAATAGTTAAAAACATCACCAATAGGCTTGTTAATTTCTTCTTTACTACTTTCAATTATCATCTTAGTTTGTTTTTATTGTTTCCACCCTGATGGGTTTTTTTTCCACTCTATTATTGATTCTATATCAGACTTTTCTATATAGTTACCTTTTGAGGCTACATCAATAAGTGTATCATAGTTAGTTAAAGTGTCATATTCACATTTATTCTTTAAAAAATTTTCTTTCGCAACATCAAATCCATATGAAAATACAGCTAATAAACCTGCTACATCTCCACCAGCTTCTTTTATTGCAGCAACAGCATCTAAGCTACTGCCTCCAGTAGAAATTAAATCTTCAATAACGATGACTCTTTGTCCTTTTTCTAAAACTCCTTCAACTTTATTTTGTAAGCCATGTTTTTTAGCTGATGACCTCACATAAATAAAGGGAACCCCTAATTCTTCTGCCACAAGTGCGCCGTGAGCTATGCCACCTGTCGCTACTCCTGCTATTACATCAGGTTTACCAAATTTATCAATCAGTTTTTCTGCAAACTGTTGCCTAATATATGTCCTTACTTTAGGAAAAGATAAAATTTTTCTATTATCACAATAGATTGGAGATTTCCATCCACTAGCCCAGGTAAAAGGTTCGTTTGGTTGTAATTTTACTGCTTTAATTTGTAACAAAAATTCTGCTACCTTTATATCTGAATCATTATTTTTATCCATGCCACAAAGTTATAAAGTTTTTATTGAGAATTATAATATTCAGTTTGTTGAAAGTGAAAAAAATATAAAAAATAATTCAATTGTTTTTTATGAAGATACATTTTCTAAACAAGTTTTTTTAAAAATGTTGAGACAAAATGTTGACAAACAGGATGTTTATGTGATTTGCTTAAATTCATCAATCTCTTTTATAAATTTTAAAAATAAGTTTAACAATATTGATGCTGCAGGTGGTGTTGTTAAAAATTTATTGTCTAATAATTATCTTTTTATAAAACGTTTAGGTTTTTGGGATTTGCCTAAAGGTAAATTTGAAAAAGTTGATAATAACTTTTTTAGTTGTGCAATTAGGGAAGTTTCTGAAGAATGTGGAATTCCTTTAGAGTTGTTAAAAGTTAAAGATGATTTACCTTTTGTTACATCTCATTATTATTTGTGTGCTTATACAAATAGACACATAATTAAAAATACATATTGGTTTAAAATGGAAACAGAAGCTGTTTCTTTAATTCCTCAATATGAGGAGGATATTGAACTTTGTAAATGGTTGTCAAAAAAGGAAATAGAAAAGGAGGTGTTATTGAATACTTATTCAACAATTAAAGAAATTCTAAAATTCTTTTTTGTTGTATAGCATCATTATTTTTTCCATTTCTGGATAAATAGTGTTCATAATATTATCATCCATTGGTTTTTTAGCTGGGTATGATTCTATTTGTCCTTTGTTATTTAACAGTAAATATTCCGAATTAGATAAAATGTTTAGTTCGTCAATTGTTTTTTCACTTTCCAAACCTAAATATAAAAATGGCCAATAGAATGTATTACTATTTTTTATTATTAAATAATCCTCTTCTTCTTCCCCTAAATAAATACTAATTAAATAAACCCATTTACCATAGGTTTTCTGAATTGTTTTCATCGATTTTATTTGCATTGAACAATCAGAGCAGTTTTTGTTTATAAATTGGATATAGTAATATTTATTTTCTTTTTTATACGGAATACTTATGGAGTCATTAAATTGATTAATCCCATTAATAGTTGTTATTTGACTACCTTTTGACAAAGTTAATTCATCTATTATTAGTTGTTTACATATAATGCTGTTTTCATTCAAAGCGTTGTTTTCCTCTATTAATTTCAACCATTTTATATATAATCCTTTATTCATGTATTCTAGATCATAGTATTTTTTAATGGTAATAATTTCTATATAATTTCTTAGGTCCTTGTTGGATAGAAAATCATTTAATTTAAATATAGAATCAACATCATCATAGTTTTTATTTAAAACTGCTTTTTGGAGTTGTGTTTCATATTTGTAAAATGAGCTAGTAAATGCATAGTTAGCAAAAGATAATGTTATGAAATTTATATAATAAGGATTGTTTAAATATGCTTTCTGGTTTTCTATATAGGTTGTGTAGAAATACTTTTTGCTCTTATTAAATAATTTTTTCTCTTGTAGTGCAATTATGTATTTCACAGATGTTTTAAAAAAATCAGTATCGGTGGGTTTAATTTTTTTGTTAATAGTATCTTTTAACAATTTGAAATAATACGATAAAGGTTCTTTTTTTTGTAGTATAGCAATACTGTCTTTTTCAGTGTAAACATATTTCTTAATAATTCCTTTTTTAAATTGAATTAAATCCTCATTTTCTAAATAAAATTCAGAAATTATATTTTCAATTTCAATAAGTTTTATATTTATATTATTACTGCCATTTTTAAACCTTATAGGTTGGTTTCTTGTTTTTAAGTACTCTAATATTTCGTTTTTTGTAATAGAAGAAAGTTTTATTGAATAAGAGCTATTTGGTTCAACGAATAAGGTGTATCTAATGTTGTTTTTTTTTAATATATACTGAGCTGTTTCAGTTGAATTTAGTGTTATTTTATTTTTATTAGGTGAAATGTTAAATGATTGTATATAGTTTTCAGATTTAGTAAAGTAATCATTCGTTTTATATACATGTATTAAAGAAGTATCACTTGTTTCAATTGTAATTATAGAGCTTGCATTTGAAACTAAGTTTAGAGCAATAATCGATAATATAGTACTTAAAATAGTTTTCATACAGATAAATCTTCTTTTGTGATGTTTTTTGGTAAAAAGATTGTTACATCTTCATTTACCTTGATTAATTCTCTTACAATTCTTGAATTTATAAATTCAAATTCTGGTTTAGAAAACAAAAGTATAGTTTCTATATCAGATAAACTTTTATTGGTTAAAGCTATACTTTTTTCGTATTCAAAATCTGTTGTATTCCTAACTCCTCTAATAATATATTTTGCTCTTTTTTCTTCACAAAATTTTATCGTTGAACCTGTAAAACTTTCTATTTTAATCTTAGGCTGGTCAATAAAAGTTTTTTTAATAATGTTTATTTTTGCTTTTAAGTTAAAGAACGCATTTTTAGAAGTGTTATTTCCAATGGCTATAATAATCTCATCAAATAAAGGGAGGTTTCTTAGTATTATATCTTCATGACCTTTTGTAATTGGATCAAATGATCCTGGAAAAACAGCAATTTTTTTCATCTTTAATTAAAGTTATTTAAAATTCAAAAATCGAGAACTGAACAAGTCCATATGATTTTTGTTTAATAAAGTACGGATTTTTTTTAAAATCATGTCGATTATCATGTTCCAATATTAACCAACAATCTGGATGAAGTAAATTGTTATTTTGAATTAAGTTAGGTATGTCTACTAAATTCTTAAGATCGTACGGAGGGTCAGCAAAAATTAAATCATATTTTTTATTACTTGTTTCAATAAACTTAAAACAATCATTTTTCACAATGCTCCCCTTTAGTTTTAAATCTTTAAAAATTGAATTGATAAAATTATAATTATTATTTGATTTTTCTACGCAAGTAATGTCTATAACACCTCTAGAAGCAAATTCTAAAGCAATAGAACCTATGCCTCCAAATAAATCCAAAACAGCTATTCCTTCAAGCTCGTAAGTGTTAGTAATAACATTAAATATACCTTCTTTGGCTGTATCTGTAGTTGGTCTGCACTTTACACTTTTTGGGGCTATAATTCTTCGACCCTTATGTTGTCCATTAATGATTCGCATAAAATAAAGCTATTTTAAATAACAAAGGGTTTTCTTTGAAGTAATAAGTTAAATGAATGTCAGCAAAATCATGAATTTTTGTTTCATCTATGATTGGTTTTACAATATTAAGTTCCTCTAAAAGTTGATTATTCATTTTTGTTGAAAATACAATATTGTTGATGTTTTTATTTTTTGAGCATATTAGTTTTGTGTAATATTCAATATCAATATTGTTTGTTATTTCGTAACTGTTATAGGTCGTTAGTTTTTTTAGCTCATCAAAAACTAGAAAATCTATTCTATTTTCTAATTTATTAGCAAATAGAGTATTAGCTTCTTTATTTGTGATGAAATATTCAGCGTAATGTATGATTTCAGCTGTAGGAGACTTTTGTAAAATAGCATCAATAAACTTTAATGGAAGTACAAAAACAATTTCTTTATCATCAATTGTTTTACTAATTATATCTCTATTTAAATACTCTTTATGGGTTAAGTTTAAATAAATATTTCTTATTTCTGCTGCATATATCTCTTTAGGAACAAATGTTGCGTGTTGGTGTTTTGCTATATAAATAATTTTAGAGTAATTATATTCTAATAGATTAGATATGTGTAAAGTTCTTTCAAACATTAGCTCTATATCTAATTCCTCATTTGTAGTGTAATTATACTCTTCTAATGAAACAAATTTACCGCTAACCAATGCGGTAGCGGTAAATTTGTTATTTGTAAAACTTATTATTAATTGTTTACTTAATGTGTCGTCTAATAATAAGTTTTTAATATCATCATTAAATAAAGTCAGATTATTTATCAGACCAATTTCCATTTGCTGTAGATTCTATTAATGACCCAATATATGTAGTGTCTTGTTTAGGTAATGGTTTAGGGTCTTTTACTACAAATGTTGCATTTTTAATATCATTGTTTTCTATAGAGTCACTTTGGAAAATCCAAGTATATTTCTCTCCATTTTCTTTTCTAGGAGTTTTAGGAACAAATTTTAAAGAGTCAATGTTAAACTCTCTGTAGTTTCTCTTTTCTTTCATTAAAGGAGATTCATAAAGCTTGTAAGTTAAGCTTTCATATGTTGTATCAATTCTTAAATATCCATTGTCAATCAGTCCTTGATCAGATAATGTATCTAACTCAGCAGGTAATTCTTTTAAAGGTGTTTTCTTCAACGTGATTGACTTTGTCTCTTTTACAAAAGTTAAAAGGCTATCAAAATCAGCACAATAGTTACCATATACTGTTTTGTATTCTTTTTGTGCAGATTGAATATCTATTAATCTAGCAACTAAAGCCTTTTTTCTAACTTTTCTTGCCTTTTCTTTATCAGCTTCTAATTTTATAGTCATATATGCTGAGTAACCAACAATAAAAGCAAATAATGTAAATGAAATTGTAATTCCTTTGTAAATTTTTGAATTAGAGTATTTGTTAGAAACAAATACAAACATTGCTAAACCTGCTAATGTAATTGTAATGGCTCCTAATATCATTGCAAAACTACCTGGTTCATCAGTTTGTCCTGCAGCAAAAAGTCTATTTGTATTACTATATTGGTTTATTGTAAAACCAACTAATAATAAACCTAGTAATGTTGTAATACTTGGTAATAAAAATTTACTTAAATTTTCTTTTAAATTTTCCATTATTAAAATTATTATCTTTTTAAAGTAGTATACAAAACTACAATTTTTTTTTATTACTCTGTTATTTATTGAAATGATTAAGGTTTTTTAATTATACATATCTTTGTTCTTATGATAGATAAGGCATTAAAATTTAAAACTAAATTTATGGAGTTTTTCCCTTTTGATTTAACAGAAGGGCAAAAAAACACTGTTAATTCCTATTTCAGGTTCTTATTTTCATCTGCAAAAAGTAAGGTGTTGATTATAAATGGTTATGCCGGTACAGGAAAAACATCTATGCTTAAAGCTTGTATAAATGTTTTACCAAGTTTTCAATATAATTACATGTTAATGGCTCCAACAGGTAGAGCTGCAAAAGTAATGGCAGCTAATGCAGAGAAGAAGGCTTTTACAATTCATAGAATTATTTACAGGAAGAAAGAACGGGCGGATGGTTCTGTTTCTTTTGGTATAGGTAATAATTTACTAAAAAACACTCTTTTTTTTGTTGATGAAGTTTCAATGATTGGCTCATTAATTTCTAATGGTCGTTCCTTATTAGAGGACTTGTATGATTTTGTAAATCAAGGGGAAAACTGTCATTTAGTTTTTATAGGTGATGAGGCTCAATTGCCTCCAGTTGGTGAAGAGTTAAGTAAGGCGTTAATGCAAGAGGAAGTTGAGAGTTTATCTTATGACATCAAAGTTTTCTATGAAAGGATGACTAACGTTGTCAGACAAAAGGCATCTTCTGGTATTTTAAAGAATGCTACGCTTTTAAGGAATAATTTACAGGATGACGAAATAATTGAAGTCTCTGTGTATGATGACTTTGAAATTATTTCGTCTAACGATTTTTTAATTACGTATGAGGATTTGTATAGTAGTGATTTTCCTTATCAGAATATTGTCATCACTAGATCTAATAAAACGGCATTAATGATCAATCAGCAAATAAGGCATCGTGTTTTGTGGTCAGAAAATGAATTAGAAGGTGGAGAGAGGTTGATGGTTGTAAAAAACAATTATTTTTGGACTAAAGACTCTAAAAACATCCCTTTTTTAGCCAATGGTGATTTTGTTAAACTAAAAAAGATCTTTTTTGAAGAAGAAAAATATGGATTTAGGTTTGCTAAAGTTTTATTTGAAACTCTTGATTATTCTTCAAATGAAGAGTTTGAAACATTTGTTATGTTAGATTCATTACAAGAGCCTAATGCACAAATATCATCAGATAAAATGAATCAACTTTTTCAGACCATGTATCAAGATTTTATTCATCTACGATATAAAACGAAAATAAAAGAAGCAATATACAATTCTCCTTATTTCAATGCTTTGCAAATAAAATATGGTTATGCCATCACTTGTCATAAATCCCAAGGAGGACAATGGAAAAATGTATTTGTTTTAACAGAGCTTTATAAGGAAGAGCAGATTGATTTATCTTTAAAAAGATGGATGTATACAGCTTTAACAAGGGCTACAGACAAAGTTTTATTAGTTAGTCCTCCTGATTTTATAGTTAAAACTTAATGTTTGTTATTGTAGAGTCCTTATAAATAATATTAATTGATGAAGTTTCTAGTTTATCATCGATTATCAATTTGTAAGCAGATATATTTTCTGGATTGGTAATAGGTTTGTTTAAACCATATCTAATTTCACCCTTTCTATTTAACAGGTTGATATCTCCTTTAATATTAATTGTTACTATATAATCTTTTTGATTGATGATGAAATGTTGCAGGGGTAAAATGTTATTTAAATAGCTGTTTTGTTCAATCCAACCTTTAGTATTTTGTCCATTTAAATCAAAGTTTTCAACGCCATTTTTGTAAGAATTAAAAAGCCTGTAATTTTTATTTTTTTCATAATCTATTACAGAAATACCAGTTATAGGTTTTTCTATTTTTATAGGGAAATTATCTATAGAGCTACCGTTTCTATCAATAATGTATAAAGAATCATTATTAACAAAAGCATATTGTAATTTATTGTTTTTGTAAGCATCTATTTGAATTACGTTACCAACAATATTGGAAGATAGGGTTTTTACCCATAATGTATCGTTGTTGTTAATAAGAGAGAGAGTTTTAGTTTTTTTATTGAAATTTAAAATTTCATCATTTTTACTAACATGGTTTATTACAATCCATTGCTTATTGTAATTAATGGTAGGAGGGTTTAAGTTAAATGAAAACTTTTTTCTGAGATGAATAACTATATTATGAAGTAATTTACTTTTGTTTAGTGCTATTCTCTGTTCAAAGTAGGTAATGTTTTCTCTTTTGTTTAAAAAAACAATATCCTGGTCATCCTTGATTTTAAACATAAAATCAATACAGTCATTTAATATTAGTTCTGAGTTAAAAAAAGGACTTAAAAAAAGACCCTCTGATGATGTTTTTACACTATCAGATGTATTGATTTTTATACTTTTTCCAATTAGTGCTTTAGGTGATTTTGATAAAATTTGATAAAAATCATCATTTATTTTTAAGGAATCTGATTTACTGTCAGTTAAATAAGTAGGTAGTGTATATTTTATATTGCTATTATTTTCTATGCTTTTAGATATAAAGCTTATTTGCCAAATAGTATCATTTACTTTGTTTATATCATATCCTCTCCAGTTGTTTAAAGAATCTTTATTTAAATAGTTGATTGTTTTTTTTGAAGATAGAATTTTTTTTATGTTTTTGATATCCTCTGTTAAAGGTTTTTTTAAGTTGTTTTTAATTGTTTCTGAAATTAAATTTTTATTATTTGAAATAAATATTCCGTTACTGCTGAAAACAATAGGGTTGTTTTTAATAAAAGGTAAATCTTTTACTATTTCCGAATTTTCTAAAAGTATTTTTTTAAAACTATCAATATTCTGCTCAAGAAATTCAGTAGCAAATAAAAAATCATCTCCTTTAAAATTAAATATGCACTTTTTGTTGTTGAAATATTTATTAAGATTTAAAATTGATTCGTAATAGTTTAAAATTTTGTAATTTTTTCTTTCATTATTTGTAATAAAATAAATGAAATCATTTGAGGTTAATGCCTTAGGATTGTTAATAATGTATGCCTCATCAAATTTTTGGGATATGGTGTTGTAAACACTAAACTCCATTTCTTCCTTAGAAAGGAATGAAATGATAATAGTTGCAACAGCAACTAAAACTGAAAATATTATTGCTTTAGTTTTCATTTTATATAGTGGGTAATAATTTAAATGACTTTCTGTGTAAATCACAGCTGCCATATTCTTTTATTGCTTCTCTATGTTTTTTTGTAGGGTAACCTTTGTTTGTTTTCCAATTGTATTCAGGATAATTGTTATGTAGTTTACTCATTATTCTATCTCTTTCATTTTTAGCTAAAATAGAGGCTGCAGCAATACTTAAAAACTTACTATCTCCTTTAATAATACACTCGTGCTCAATATCTTCAAAATTTTTAAACTTATTGCCATCTACGATTATAAAATCTGGTTTCTTATCTAGTTTTTTTAATGAAATATGCATCGCTAAAATAGAAGCATTTAAAATATTTAGCTCATCAATTTTATGTTGGTCTACTATTCCAATTGCCCAACTTTTAGCTTGTTGTTTGATTAAAGGTTCTATCTGAAGTCTCTTTTTTTCTGATATTTTTTTACTGTCATTAAGTTCTGGTATGTCTATATCTCTATCAAAAATAACTGCTGCAGCAACAACGGGTCCAGCTAAACATCCTCTTCCAGCTTCATCTGTTCCAGCTTCTAACTTACTTTTTATATTGAATTTTTGAACTAACATACAGCAAATTTAAACTTTATCAATTAAATAGCCTATTTTTGAAATTATAAGAATATACTTTATCAAATAATGTCAAAAAAGTTAGCCTATAACGTTGTTTTATTATTGCTCTTAAATGGTTTGATAAAACCTCTTTATTTAGTTTTTGTTGATTTAGGTTTTTTAAAAGAATTAGGGAATGAAGAATATGGTGTTTTCTTTACGTTGTGGAATATAGCTACAATGCTTAATGTCTTATTAGATGTAGGTATTAGCTATTTTAATACCCATAATATTTCTCAAAACGAACAACTTCTAAATAAACATTTCTCTGCCTTAGTTAGTTTACGAATTATATTAGCTGTTTTTTATATTCTTATTTTAGTGATTGTTTCCCTAATGTTAGGACATAAACAATTCCTAAATTATATTTTAATTATTGGCTTTAATCAAGTTGTTTTAAGTTTTACTTTATTTTTACGGTCCAATTTATCAGCTTTACAACAATTTAAAAAGGATAGTTTTATTTCTGTTGTTGATAAACTATTGTTATTGATTTTTGGGAGTCTGATTTTGTATGTTTCCACTTTAAAAATCACTCTTTGGCTATTTATTGCGATGAACACATTTGCTTATTTATTAACTGCTATTTATGCATTTGTATTGGTAAATAGTGAGATTAAAGTTTTCAAACTTAGGTTTAATAAGCTTTTTTTTATGGCTATTGTTAAGAAAAGTGTTCCTTATGCTTCTTTAGTGTTATTGATGAGTGTTTATTATAGGTTAGATACAATTATGATTTCTTATCAATTAACTGATGGTTATGAAATGTCAGGAGTTTATGCTCAAGGATATAGATTGTATGAAGCTGTTTCGATATATGGCTATATTTTTGGTGCCCTTTTACTGCCAATGTTTTCTAAAATGTTGAAAAATAAAGAGGAAGTTTACAATTTGTTATCTTTTAGTTTTCGTATAGCTTTAGGTGGGGGGATATTAATAGCTGGTAGTTTAATTATTTTTAAAGATGATATTTTTCAATTACTTTTTAATAAGGTTGATTTAAGAGGAGTAGTTGTTTATGTTTTTTTAATGCTTGGCTTTGTGTCGTTATGCTCTACATATATTTTTGGTACTTTAATAACAGCTACCAAACATTTAAAATGGATGTTGAAAATTTCTGGCTTAGCTATTTTAATTAATTTTTCTCTCAATTTCTTGTTAATCAAAAAAATGGGTGTTTCAGGAGCTGCTTTTGCTAGTTTTTTAACTCAAACAGTTGTTGCTATTTTACAAATAGTCAAAACAAAAAAAATACTTTTAATAAGTCCTCATCAAATGATTAGCCTTTTTTCTAAGTTCCTATTGCAAATGATTTTATCTATTGTTGTAGTTCTGTATGCTTTTTGTAATAATTTATCTTTTTTAACGTTATTATTTTTATGCTTTTTACTTATATTTATTTTTATGATTAGTGGAATGCTACCTATCAAAGAAGTTAAAAAATATTTAGTTAAAAATTGATGAATATTAAAAAGTTTAAGTTTTTAATAAATAGTTTAATGGTGATGAATTGGCCTATCCTTTTTTTCTCCTTGGTTATGGATCATCAATTTCAAAATGGATTAATATTTTTTACAGGTTTAATTACTGCTCTATACTATTTTTTACACAAAAAAAACATTGTGTTTAATAGTTATGTTATACTTCCTATTGGTATGTTAATACTAATTTTAGTTGGTGTTTTTTACTCCTCAAATACTTCCTTGGGTTGGCTTATTTTTTCTAGAAATTTAGGGTTGCTGTTTTTGCCAGCTCTGCTGATGATGAATTCTTTTCAATTAACAAAAATAAGGATGATTGAAATGTTTAAATTATATGAAGTCTCTATATTTATTCTGATTTTTTTATCCTTGATTTTTTTATCTATAAATTATTATCAAGCAGGTTGTTCTTTTGATGTTTATTCTCCAAATTCTGGAGCTTTGGTAAGTAAGTTTTATATAGGGCCTTATTTGTCGCGACCTGTTGGATTACATAATATTTATATGGCTTTTTTTATTGTAGTTTTTTTATTGTATAAAATTATGGTTCAAAGGCATTATGGTTCGTTCAAATATTGGATTTCGTTATTGATACTTTTAGTATATTTTGGTTGTTTAAAATCAGCTAATTTAACTTTAGTTTTTAGTGTAATTATATTTTTATTTGTTTTATTTAGTTTAAAAATAAAGGTTTGGTTAAAAATTGCATTAATATTTTTGATTATTATTAGTTCATTTTTTATTACCAAGAGTAAGGTGCCTAATTTGAATTTTGAATTAGATTACACTAAGCCTTATTATAACTCTTCTTTAGAACTAAGAATGTTAACTTGGAATGTTGCTCTTGAAAATATTAAGGAAAACCCTGTAATTGGTGTTGGTACTGGTGATTTGAAAAAAGTAATGACTGAAGGTTTTGAGAACAAGGGTTTTGAATGGGGTATTACTCATAGGTACGACCCGCATAATCAGTTTTTAAGCTATTGGCTTCAAAATGGAATTATGCAATTAGCTTTAGTTTTTTTGCTGTTCTTCTTTCCAATCATCAGAAATACTAAAAAGAAGAATTATTTTATGTTGAGTATTGTTCTTGCCTTATTTTCTTTTTGTTTGACAGAAAGCGTTTTTATGACTCAGACAGGATTATTTGGTAGTATATTTATCCTTTATGTTTCTATGATTTCCCCCTCAGAATTTAAATGATTTATCCATCTTTCACAACTTATTAAAAGAGCTAATTGAAAGAAAAATAGTATTGCAAACTTATCAACCTCTATTAGGTCATTTAGTAATAAGTGAATAATCAATGTGATGACTGATAAATAATTAGTTAGCAGTATGAACTGTATATTTGTATTGTTTGTTTTGTAATATAAATCTTGGCTTTTACATAGAAAGTATATTAACAAGCAAATAAATAATAGTAATCCTATAAGTCCTTGTTCAGCAATTAATAAAAGAAAATAATTATGAGTAGTACTTTTTTCAGGATTGTCACTTACGTAAGTCTTAAATTTGTAGTTTGTATATTCTTTATATGTTGGATAGAATGTATTTGTCCCAAAACCTAAAATTGGTTTTTCTTGAAACATGTTTATTACCGAAACCCATCTGTAAACTCGTTCCATCCCACTTACGTCTTTCATTTCATAAGTTGCTTGTAGGTGACCATTGATATCACCTTTGTTGAAAATTGTTGTTTCGTAATCAGGTGCGTAGTCTATATAGTTATTATCTTTTATTGCAAAAAAGCAAAGAAATAAAAGACCAATAACAGATAAGTTGATAATTTGTCTTGTGAGCTTTAATTTGAAAATAATATAAAATATAAACATTAAAAATACAGCTAACCAAGAAGCTCTTGTGAAAGAAATGACTATAGCAAATACAAAAAGTAAGAAAACTTGTTTTTGGTATTTTTTAAAAAATAAAATCCAATTTGTATTCGTTTCTACTTTATTAATTAAAAAGATATATGGAAGTATAATAGCTATTAATGTTGAATAATTTACATGGTTATGGTTAAAAGGAGGAGTTGCATAACTAACATCTTCAAAAGAAAACCCTAAAAAAGCATGGTTTATTGTTGTGTAAATTAAAACAATTAATGTTCCTGAAGTATAAAGTATAATACTCTTAATAGCATCTGAAGGAGTTTTATTAAAAGCGTAATTATAGTAAAATATAGGTATTATAAACCAAATTTTAGTCAATAAGTATTTTGTGCTTTTAATTGTATCAACTGAATATAGTATTGAAGCAATAAATAATAAAAACTGTAAAGAAATAATAAATATGACAGGGTTTTTGTAATTATAATGTATTTTTTTGTTGCCTAGTTTACTTATAAACGGTATCAAGACTAGTAATACAATTAATATTGGTTCAGAAAACAGGCTTATTCTTGAACCGTTAAAGATATCTACATCAATTGATAGTGGTGTGCAGAAAAGTAAAAAAGAGAACACTAAACTTATTTTAAGTTTAGTAATAAACTGAATGAATATGGGAATAATAGGTATTGTGAAATACAAATATTCATCAGTAGTTATAACTAATGATAAAGATATTGCAATACTAATTATATAGATTAAAATCAGACGGTTTTTCATTTTATTTATCGCCTTTCAATGAAAATATATATGAAAAAACTAATAAAGATAAAATGAAAATAGAAACAACAATAATAGACCTTTTGGGTTTAGTTTTCTTATAATTAGGTGTTGCATATTCTAAAATATTTAGTGATTTTATTTGAGTTTGATTAATCATACCTATTGTAGTTGAGTATTGACTAAGAAATTTCTTTTGTTCTAAGAAGTTATTAATAGATTCTAGGTAACTGCTAGAGTAAAATTGTAATTTATCAATACCTTGGTTAAATTCCTTATCAAACTCAGTAGATGAGGGGGAGTAAATCATTGTTTTTTGATCTGTTGAGGCTATGTCAACTATAATATGGTAGTCATTTTTTATGTCTTGAATTACTTCTTCATACTGCAGATGAGTTAAATCATTGGCTATAACTTGTTCATATAGGAATTTTTCTTGTTGTAGTAAGAAGTTTGAAATTATTTCAGAATTTCGTTTTTCCAATAGTTCAACCACCCTGTTTGCCATTTTAGCAGCTAATTCTGGGTTTTTATGTTCAACTGTAATTGAAGTTGTTCCATCTTCGTCTTTTTTTAGTTTTACAATATCTTTAAAAGCTACATAAATTGTTTCTCTTTTTATTTTGTCAGTTGTATCAATGTCAAGGTATTCTGTAAGGTTAAATTCCTTTATGATTTGATCTTTAAAAGCTTTAGATTGAGAGATGAATTTTACACGATTAACATCTATTTCATCACCAAAAAATGAAGTAGGTCTATCACCAAAAATATTTTTAGGGTCTAAATTGGCAGAATTATTTACATAAAAAGTAGCTGTAGATTTGTAATAGTTAGGTAGAAACATCGCAACAATAGCACTAACTACTGTAATGATTATCGAATATGTTAAAACCTTTTTCTTATTATTAATTAAGCTGTTGATTAAGTCTGATGTTTTTATTTTGTTACTTTCCATTCTTTTCAAGATTTGTTACTCTTTCGAATAATTGAGGTAATTTTTTATATAAAGCTAATAATTTAAATTCTGATCTAACTTCTCCAGCTGGACTCCCAAAGTATTTTTGATTTCCTTTTGTATGATTCGTCAGTCCTGATTGGCCAAGGATTTCAGATTTCTCACCAATTGTAATGTTTGCAGGTACTCCAACTTGTCCCCAAATTTTACAATTTCTTCCTATTATACAGCATCCAGCAATACCTACTTGTGCAGCTATTAAACAGTTTTCATCAATAAAAGAGTCATGTCCAATATGAACTTGATTATCTAATTTACTTCCTTTTCTAATTGTAGTTGTTCCAGTTACTCCTCTATCAATTGTACATAATGCACCAATTTCAACGTTACTTTCTATTAGTACATTTCCGCAGCTTAAAAGTTTTTCGTATTCATTATTTCTAAATTGATAATAAAAAGCATCATTACCAATAGATGTATTTGCATTAATTATTACGTTGTCACCAATAATAGTATTGTCATTAATTGTTACACCAGCATGAATAAAGCAATTTTTTCCAATGACTACATTATGTCCTAAAGTAACATTGGGCTGTATATGTGTCCCCTCTCCAATTGTTAAATTTCCCCCTCTGTCAGAATTTAGTTTTGTAATGGGAGAGAAGTAAGTAATCAACTTTAAAAAATCCTTAAATGGATCTTCACTAATAAGGATTGCCTTGCCCTTAGGAAAATCAATTTCTTTATTAATTAGAATTGTAGTTGCAGCAGAGTTTAATGCTTTTTCATAGTATTTTGGGTGATCAACAAAAACAATATCTCCAGTTTCAACCATGTGGATCTCGTTTAAACCTAAAATTTCATGGTTTTCATCTCCTTGGTACTTAGAGTTAATAAGCGTAGCAATACTTTTAAGTGTGAATGGTGATTTAAATTTCATTTGTAGGTAGATATAGTTGACCTTTATTTAAAAAAACGTTTAATTGCTTTATTATTAATGAATTAACATTAATTTTGTTCTAAACACAAAAATAATTATTAAAAGATGAAATTTAAAATTATTATCACGGCATGTTGCATGTTTATTTCTCTTGCTCTTTTTTCACAAGATACAGCGAGTCCTAAAGGCCAAGATTCAAATCTTTATCAAGTTGGGGTTGAACTGTTTAATAAAGGAAGCTATGATGAGGCTAAACAATTTTTTATGCTTAAAACCGAAGAAAGTTCTGGTATCCCATTCTATTATATAGGAAGAATTAATTTAGAAAGTAATGAGTTTGAAAAATCGGTGATAAATTTTAAGCAAGCTATTGAAGCTGATGCTACAAATAAGGAGTTTTATTACTTTTTAGGAGGTGCGTATTTTGCTTTAGGTCAATATGAAAAGTCTATTGAAGTTTTAGATCAAGCAATTGAGTTAGATCCACTTTATTATGTAGCTTACAATGATAAAGCTTCATGTTTTTATAAGTTAGATAATTATTCTAGAGCCTATGATAATTATAACAAAGCTATTTCTATTGAAGAGAGTTTTGTTTACGCTTACAACAATCTAGCTAACTTAGAGAAAGAACAGGGTAAAAATGTAGAAGCAGAAAAATGGTATACAAAAGCGTTAACTTATGATCCTAATTATGTATTAGCTCTAAATAACAGAGGAGAGGTGAGGTTTAAAATGGGGAAATATGAAAAGGCAATTGATGATTTTAAACGAGCTATCTCTATTAATAATGAATATATTTTCGCATACAACAATTTAGTTGCTTCTTTTATTAAAGTGGAAAGCTATAGAGAGGCATTAGATTGGGCAAATAAAGGGATAGAAATTAACAGTAATTATGGCGTTTTGTACTTAAACAGGGGTATTGCTAATGAGATGCTAGGAAGTCCAGAAAAAGCTTGTAGCGATTGGGAGAAAGCATCTCTTTTTGGAGTTGTATTAGCAAAAAAATATGTAGAGTCTAGTTGTCAATAATCAATCAATGAAATTTAAAATGAAAAAAATAATATTTTTAATAATGATGGTTTTTGTTTCAAATATCATCATTGCTCAAACTAATAAAGATGTTTCTTTTACAAAAGAGAATTTTCAAGATTCAAAAGGATTAAAAGCTGCTCAGCAATCTATTTCTTATGGTGATTATCATTTTTTCACATTAGAAAAGTTTGAGTTTTTACAAGCAATGCTTCAATATGAAATAGCCTATAAATTTAATCCAAATAATTCAGAATTAAATTTTAAATTAGGTGTTTGTTATATTTATAATAATAATGTTGACAAAGGACTGGCCTTAATTGAGAACTCAATAGAAGTTAATGAAGATGTTCACGAATTAAAGTATTATTATTTAGGACAAGCACATCATTTTTTATCTCATTGGGATGATGCTATCTTTTTTTATAAAAAACACAATGACGAATTAAATGCTGGAAGGTCTAGATATGGAGATGTTACCAAGTTTATACAAGAATGTAGAAACGGTAAAGAGTTAGAGTCTTCAAGGTTAAGAATAACCGTAGAGAATTTAGGGGAGAATATCAATACTGAATATCAAGAATATTCAGCAAGAATTAATGCTGATCAAACCATGATAGTTTATACTGCCCGTAGAAATACGACTACCGGAGGTGAAACAGATGATTATCAAGACGAAATGTATTATGAAGACATTG
>CALTNV010000105.1 GCA_943845485.1 uncultured Flavobacteriales bacterium
TAGGAATTAAAGCCCATGATAAACTAATTTTGTTTTTAAAAGCTAATTTTATTTCATTTTCATCCGGAAAATCATTTGGGATATTATCCATAATCGTTTTTTTTAATAAAGTTAATAAATCAGCCATTAATATCTTTATCAAATGCCAAAAGAATAGGTTTGGCCATTTCTGCATCTTCTTTATGAATTAATAAATCAACATTATTTAACTGTTCTCCAAATCCAGCATGAATACTAGCAGAAACATTATCTTGAATGATAGATCTAATATTTTGATTGTCAAGCCTGCTTTTTAGGGCTATAATAATTGTACTTGTTGATGTGTAACCTTTTAAATATTCCATTATTAAATATACAAATATTATTTTGATGACTTAAATCTTTATATCTTCAAAAAACTATAACTAATACAAATGACAATTATTTATTTTTTTGTGGCTGTTTTTATAGCTTGGATTTGGGTTGATTATTTTAGAATAATTGATGTTTTTGAAAAAGAGAAATTATCAACAATCTTTGTAACCTTTATTTTAGGGTGTTTTTCTGTATTTATTGTTTTTGGTGTCCATGATTTATTTCTTGATAGAGTGAACTGGGAATTAAATGGTGTTTTTTTTAATGACTTTTTATACTGTGTTTTTCAAATTGGATTACTTGAAGAATTTTCAAAATCTATTCCAGTTGTTGTCGTTTATTTTTTGTTTAAAAAACAGTTTAATGAACCTATTGATTATGTCATATATTTCAGCGTTTCTGCTCTCGGATTTTCAGCTGTTGAAAATGTAATGTATTTTAATAATCATGGTCCTCAAATAATATCAACAAGAGCTATTTTATGTTCTTTAGGTCATATGTATGATACGTCACTTATTGCTTATGCTATTATAAGATATAAGTTTTTTAAAAAGAATGTCTTAGAGTTTTTGTTTTTTTGTATGTTATCTATTATAGCTCATGGATTTTATGATTTTTGGTTAATGTATGAGCCAGCGGTTAAAGTAGGGTTTTTTATAACAATTATTTTCTTTCTAGTTTGTATGTCTTGGTTTGCTACCATTATGAATAATGCTTTAAATAATTCACCTTTTTTTACTCATGGAGTAAAAATAAACCCAACTACGGTAACAAAAAAAATGTTTGTTTATTATGGAGTTGTATTCGTTATTGAATTTGTACTAACTGATTTTAAAGAAAATAGTAAAGAGATTGCATTTAAAAATTTGATTTTTGATATTCTAAGTGCCGGATTTATTATTGTATTTGCTATAAAATCATTAAGTATGTTTGAATTAAAAAATAAATATTGGGCTCCTTTTAAAATCAATTTACCTTTTATTTTAGGTTCTATTCATTTATTTAATCAACAGAAGAAAGGCGTAAATGATTGGATTAATTTTAAAGGAGATTCTTCTAATGAAATTTTAATTGAGAATTATATTGGTAAAAAAATAAAATTAGTTTTTTTACCAAATCAAAATCATATTGTTGACTGCTTAATTGTAAAGAAAATTTATATTCAAAAGTATGAACAACATTATTTAATTCAATTAACAGATCATGGAGTCTTAAAAAATTTCGTAATTCATGCCAAAAATATTGGAAAAAAAAGAATAGATAAAAAATATCCTATTGTTGCTTTATTAAGTATTGTAGATGTTAATTTAAGTAATAAAAAAAGTCTAACATTAAAAAACCTCAGATACAATTCTTGGAGTTATCTGAGGTTTTAAGTTAAGTTAAAGTGAAATTAAGATATTACTGGTTTTGTTTTGTAATACTGCATAATTACAAATGAAACTATCATACCCGAAGGTATTCCTTCCATAAGTAGTATCATAATTATTCTATTGATATTTAATTGATTCCCCCACAAACCATCACTTCCTAAAATATTCAAAAATTCAGGATCATACATTAAATAAAATGGTGCCAGAACAGAAAAAATAATTACTGCTATAGCATTGGTTATAATGCCTGTAAAAAATGCTGATATATAATCATTATCATTAATATTATGGTAATACTCACTAATAGACTTATGTACAAAGTATATAACAAGTACCGCATTGAAAATTCTTAATTCTGTATGATAATGAAATCCAAACAATTTCATAATTAAAAAATACCCTATCAGACTTGCAGTTAAAAGTAATCCGTTTTTAATAACTATATTTTTCATAATAAATTAGTTTAATCGTTTTTCATAATTAATTGTAACTATATCTACGATACTTCTAAGTTTATTGTTTCATTTTGTTCTAATATTTTTTTTACATAACTTAAGTTGTATTTATAAAAAAAATAAAATATGGGTAATGTTCATAGTGTTTCTATAGAGTGGGTTAAGGATTTAGTTTTTTCATCCCCTTTTTTACAAAAAGGTTCGTACTTAGATGGTGAAAAAAAACCTGAAGATTCCATAGGTATGAGTCCTAAAAAAATGTTGTTAGTATCGTTGTTAGGGTGTACAGGAATGGACGTTGTTGCTTTGATTAAAAAAATGCGTGTCCAGTTTACTGATTTTATTCTTGAAGTAACAGCTGAGCTTAGTGATGAGCATCCTGTAGTTTATACATCAATGCATATTGTGTATAAGGTAAATGCTCCTTTAGAAGATTTGGAAAAAATAGAAAAAGCCGTCATGCTTTCTAAAACAAGATACTGTGGGGTTAGTGCAATGTTACAAAAAAACAATCCAATTACTTTTTCTATTGAATTAATATAACTTAAGTAGCTTTTAGTTCAATTCCAAAAGTTGTTCCTTTGTTAATTTCAGAATTTATAATATAAATTTTTCCATGATGATATTGGGTAATTATTCTTTTACTTAATGAAAGACCTAAACCCCATCCACGCTCTTTGGTGGTTAAGCCAGGCTTGAAAATGTTTTTATATAGTTTCCTATTCATACCTTTTCCATTATCTTCAATATGAATAAAAAAAGTATCTTCTTTTCTGAATAATTTGATGTTAATATTTCCTTTATTTTGAATTGCATCAACCGCATTTCTTATGATGTTTTCAATGACCCATGAAATTAACTCATTACTTCCGTTAATGAAGGCTTTTTGACCAAAGGATTGATAGTTAATATTTACTCTTTTAGAGGTTCTTTCTTCCATGTAAAAAGTAACATTTTCTATTAGCTTGTTTAAGTCTATTTTATGTAGTTTTGGAGCAGACCCAATTTTGGAAAATCTTGAAGCCACCTCCTCAAGTCTATTAATATCTTTGTTGATTTCATTATAGCTTTTATCATTAATATCATCCTTTATAATTTCAATCCACCCCATTAAGCTACTAATTGGCGTGCCTAATTGATGAGCTGTTTCTTTAGCCATTCCAACCCAAATACTATTTTGTTCAATATTATTAAAGCCTCTTAGTATAAGGTAGGCGATGAATAAAAATATAATTGGGAAACCTACTTGAAGATATGGAGCCCAAATTAGTTTTTGTGAAATTTTAGACGGACCATAATATAAATAACCATAGTCATTATTGGCTAATAATATTTTTTTAGGAGGGTTTTCAGGTTTGATTTTGATGATTAAGTCATTTAATTTTAAGTTTTTATCTATTTCAGATATATTACCAGTGGCTATTAACGAATCTTTATTTTTATTTGTTAATACAACAGGTATTGAAGAGTTATTTAATACAATATCTTGTAAAAAAGAATTAATAGTTTCTTTTGTTAAAGATTGAATTTCATAATAAAGTTTTGAATTGTTGTAATAGATGAAATTTTTGTTTTTGTTAAAAGTAATTTCAATAGGAGGATATTTTTGTTTCATGATGGTTAACAAGCTATCCTGGTATAAAGAATCATTTTTGAATTCAGAATCTAAATTTTTAGTTTGTATAATACTGTTGTTTTCATCCACTAAAATTAGAGGAATTGTTTTGTTACTTTGAACTACTTTTATAATAAATGAAAAGTCTATTTCAGAATCAGGCTTGGCTAACTCTTGAGTGGCTTCTTTCCAAAGTTCAACTTTGCTAAGTTCCTCCTTTTCAATCTTTTTATATAGTTTTTCATAAGATTTAACCATGTTTTCTTTATGAAGTATGGTTTCAATCCAAATCTTTAGTTTTTTTTGCTCATCTAACTTAATATCTTTTAAAATAGAATTAGAAAACCATAGAGATAATGTGATTAAAATAATACTAATTAGCATCAGTATTATTTTAATTTTCCTTTGCTTAGAATAAACGTTCATGGTCAAAACTTTATTGTTTGTTTAATCTTATCAGTTGCACCTGTGTTTTTAGAAACGTAGGTTTTCAATAAGTTAGCTTTTTCTTTTCTTAATTCTGTATTTTCTAATAAAAGAGCAATCTTATCATTAAACTCTATTTGATTCTTTATCCTAAAAGAGGCTTTAATTGATGTTAGATCTACTGCTTCTTGGAAACGATTTATTTTTGGTCCAAAAATCATTGGAACACCAAAAACGGCAGGTTCTAGGATATTATGTAAGCCACTGCCAAAAGCACCTCCAATAAATGCAATGTCTGCATATTTATATATTCTTGATAATAGCCCTATAGAGTCTATTATCAAGATATTATAATTCTCATAGCATTTTATTTCACTGTAAATAGCTACTTTTTCATTTTTATATAATTGTTTAATTTGGTTTATATGTTTTACTGATACATCATGAGGTGCAATGATTATCTTAAAGTTTAAAGGTTTTTTTTGAGTTTTAAGAAACTCATTAAACATTATTTCTTCCTCTTTCCAACTGCTACCTAAAACAACTAACGGTCTTTTGTTTTTAAATTTAGATATGGCTTTAAGTTCTTCATTCTGTTTTAATGTTTCAATAACTCTGTCAAACCTTGTGTCGCCAGTAATGATGCAATTTGAAATATTATTTGATTTTAAAATTTCTAAAGAGTTTTTGTTTTGAAGGAAGAAGTAGTTAAAGTATTTAAGGTGTTTTTTAAACCATTTGCCATAAGGTTTAAAAAATAGTTGATTACCTCTAAATACTCCACTTACAAGATATAATGGAATGTTGTTTTTGTGAAGTTCATTTATATAGTTAAACCAAAATTCATATTTTATAAAAAATGCCATTTCAACGTTTACTACACTCAGAAATTCCTTTGCATTTTTTATAGTATCAGGTGGTAAATAACAAATGATGTCAGCGCCATCATAATCTTTTCTAATTTCATATCCTGAGGGAGAGAAAAAAGTTACTATAATATTTTTTTGATAATTTATTTTAAGAGTTTCAATCAAAGGTCTTGCTTGTTCAAATTCACCTAAAGATGAACAGTGAAACCAGGTGTATTTTTTATTTGTTTCTGTTTTATTTTCTAAAAGATTAAAAATATTTTTTCTACCACCAACCCAAAGTTTTGCTTTTGTGTTAAATATTGAAGCTACATGGATAATTGATGTGTAAAATTTGATTCCTAAATTATAAAGTTGTCTAGTCAAAATAAAATTCTTTTGGTTCTCTTTTGTAAAACGGTATAAACCATGAAATCCTTAAGCCATAATACATATCTAACCTGTTTTGTGTATCTGCTAGGCCTGTATCGTAATTATAACCTCGTAAACTTTTTGTAAATCCTTGTCCTGTTTCAAAACCTATGTAAAAGTTAACCATTTGATTGTTGCTCATAAACTGGTATCCAATACCTTGTTTTAAAAATAAACCACCAGTTAACCTATCATAACCTGGTAACTTATCTTTAGTTAATGCTGCTACAGTATTATCTAATTCTTCTATTTTAATTTTATGCCACTGATAGCCAATATCAAATCTTATTTTAATCCCCGAGTTTGGATTAACATTAAATACTGGGATAATTTTAGCAACACCAGCAGTTGCTGTAAATCCTCTTTGTTCAATTGCAACTTCTGCAGGGTTTCCTCCAGAATTAATAATAATCCCTTCACTAGTAATTAAATTGCTAAGTAGTTGAGGTTCAGTAATATTTCTTCCGAAAAGGTAAGACCCATTAATAGACCATTCGAAATTGCTTTTATATTTTTGAAAAAAAGAAACCTCAATATTTGAATTGTTTCCAAATCTTTCGGCTAAATCTTTTTGAGGTATTTGATAACTGTAACCTAAACTAATTCCTGATGTTTTAATTGTAGAGTCTTTAATATTTTGTTGACCAAAAGAATTATTGATGGCTGAGATTAGTATTAAAGATAAAAAAAGTAAATTTTTCATGTTACAAAGATAAAATTTATTTACATAAACGTTTATTTCCGTATCTTCGTATTAAAATATTAAAATCATTTTTATGAATCCTATTCAAATGGTTGACTTGAAAAGTCAATATAAGCATATCAAACAAGCAGTTGACAAATCAATTATAGATGTTATAGAATCTGCAGCATTTATTAAAGGTCCTGAAGTAAAGGAACTTGAATGTGAGCTGGCGGGTTACTTAAATGTAAAACAAGTGATGTCTTGTGCTAACGGAACAGATGCTTTACAGATAGCTTTGATGGCTTTAGACTTGAAGCCAGGAGATGAAGTGATTACAACAAATTTTACTTTTTTAGCAACTGCAGAGGTAATAGCTCTGTTGCAATTAACCCCTGTTTTAGTTGATTGTTTACCAGATACCTTTAATATTGATCCTGTTGCTGTTGAGAATAGTATTACAGATAAAACAAAAGCAATTATACCTGTGCATCTATTTGGTCAGTGTGCTGATATGGAAAGTATTATGAATATTGCAAATAAACATAACTTATTTGTGATTGAAGATACTGCTCAGGCAATTGGTGCTGAATATACTTTTAACAGTGGTGAAACAAAAAAAGCTGGTACTATAGGTCATATTGGAACAACTTCTTTTTTCCCTTCTAAGAATTTAGGATGCTATGGAGATGGTGGTGCTATTTTTACAAATGATAAAGACTTAGCTCTTAAAATTGCTAAAATTGCTAACCATGGAATGGAGAAAAGGTATTATCATGATTTAATTGGAGTTAACTCTAGGTTAGATAGTGTACAAGCTGCTGTGTTAAGAATTAAGCTGCCATTATTAAATACTTATAATGCAAATAGATTTAAAGCAGCAAGTTTTTATTCAAATGCATTTAAAGATAACGATAGAATAACAACGCCTTTTTTAGATTCAAAATCATCACATGTTTTCCATCAATATACTTTACAGATAGAAAATGTTGATCAATTTGCTATGCAATCCTATTTAAATGAGCAAGGAATTCCTGCAATGATATACTATCCTGTGCCTTTACATCTTCAAGATGCTTATAAGAATGATAGGTATAACGAGGGAGATTTTCCAGTGACTGAAAAACTTTGTAAAACAGTACTGTCTTTACCTATGCATACAGAATTACAAGATGATCAGCTTGAACATATCACCTCTCATGTATTAAAATATTTAACTAATAACTAATGGCTGATTTTTTTGCTCACGAAACAGCTGTTATTGATAAAGGTTGTAAGATAGACAAAGGGACTAAAATTTGGCACTTTTCTCACATTATGCCCAATTGTGAAATAGGTGAGGGTTGTAATATTGGACAGAACGTTGTTGTTTCTCC
>CALTNV010000106.1 GCA_943845485.1 uncultured Flavobacteriales bacterium
CCTATAATTTAAGCTATCTATATTTTCACTACAACTGATTAGAAAATAAAAACTTAATACAATTAAAAACCCATTTTTTTTCTTTAAATAATTAATATTCATTTGAAGTTTCGTGTTTTTTAATAGGGTCTTTATCAACTAAATATGAGTTTAAAATCCAATGTATAAATGCATCCATAACTTAATAATTAAAACCTATTTTTTTATCAGAAGTTACTACCAATATGTTACAAAATTAGATCGTAAACTCGTATTATTTCTTAATACAAATATTTTTTGGTTCTGTAAAAAATCTTAATGCTTCTAAACCTCCTTCTCTTCCAACTCCAGAATTTTTCATCCCACCAAATGGAGTTCTTAAATCTCTAACTAACCAACAATTTACCCAAACAATTCCTGATTGAATTTGCTCAGAAACTCTCATTGTTTTTGAAATATCTTGCGTCCAAACTGTTGTTGCCAATCCATATTCAGTGCTATTAGCCATCATTAACACCTCTTCTTCAGAATCGAAAGGAGTAATGGTAACAACAGGGCCAAAAATTTCTTCTTGATTGGTTCTACAGTCGTAAGCTAAACCTTCAATAATGGTTGGTTCTAAATACCATCCATTCTTTAACTCATTTTCTTTAAAATGCACTTTATTACCTCCAGCAATAACAGTACCTCCTTCTTCTTTAGCTAATTCAATATAACTAAAAACTTTATCTCTATGTTGCTCAGAAACTAATGCCCCAATATTGGTATCATTACTTAAAGGGTTTCCAACTTTTAAAGCTTTTGTTTTAGCTACAAAAGCATCTCTAAATTTATTATAAATACCACGTTGCACAAATATTCTTGATCCACATAAACATATTTGCCCTTGATTTGCAAAAGATGAACGCATTGTTGTTTCAAGTGCTAAATCAAAATCGCAATCATCAAAAATAATATTTGCATTTTTACCACCTAATTCTAATGACAGCTTTTTAAACATTGGAGCTGCAATACCAGCAATTATTTTACCTGTTTGAGTTCCACCAGTAAAAGAAATTGCCTTAATCGTTTCACTTCTACTAATTGCATCACCAACTTTTGCTCCCAAACCATGAACTATGTTTAAAACTCCAGCTGGTAAACCTGCTTCAATACAAATTTTAGAAAATAAATAAGCAGTCATTGGAGTTACCTCAGAAGGTTTAGCAACTACGCAGTTACCAGTTGCTAATGCTGGAGCAATTTTCCAAGTAAACAGGTAAAGAGGTAAATTCCATGGAGATATTGTTCCAACAACACCAATAGGTTTTCTAAGGGTGTAGTTAATTGCAATATCATCCATTTCGTGAGCCTCAGTTGACGTATGTAAAATAGACGTTGCAAAAAACCTCATGTTAGAGGCAGCTCTTGGAATATCAACTGTTTTTGCAAGATTAAATGGTTTTCCGTTATCTATACTTTCTGCTTTAGCAAACTCTTCTAAATTAGCCTCAATTAAATCAGCTATTTTCAACATAATATTTGAACGCTCTATGGCTGGGGTTTTAGCCCAAGAGGAACTGTTTGCTTTAGCCGCCTTAGCTGCTAAAGAAATATCTTGATGATCACTATCAGGTATTAAAGAATAAACTTGACCTGTAGCAGGATTAAAATTATCTATATATAAATTAGAAACTGGATTGATTAATTCTCCGTTAATATAATTTAAAATTTTTTCCATTGTAGAGATATTTTTAGTAAAAATCAAAACCTTGATTTTTAAACGCTAAGATACCAAAAACTAAGTTAAATATTCATAGAAAATAAATGTTAATTACGATATTAGATAATTCCGTTTAATCATTCATTTCAACAAGTTAGTCAATAATATTCAACAAATTTTAGCATCTATTAATTTTTAATTAACTTATATATAAAATGTAGGCCTATGAAAGCAGTTATAGTAGATGATGAAGTATTAGCTAGAGAAAATTTACAATTATTACTAACTGAATTTTGTGAGGATGTTACCGTAATTGGATCAGCCTCAAACATTGATGATGCAGAAATACTTATTAGAGAAAAAAATCCAGATGTTGTTTTTTTAGATATTAGAATGCCATCTAATACCGAAGGCTTTGATCTTTTAAATAGATTTGAATCTCCCAACTTTTTAGTCATATTTATTACTGCTTTTAAAGATTATGCAATAAAAGCTTTCAATGCAAACGCTATACATTATCTTTTAAAACCTGTAGATATTGAAGATTTGCAGAATGCAACAAAGAAAGCAAATATACAGTTAGAACTTTTTAATACAAATGAAAATAATAAATCAACTTATCAAAAATCTCTTGAAACAGCAACCAATTCAATAGAAAATGAAAGTGAAGAAATTTCGAAAATAACCATTAATCACTCAAAAGGTTTCACGATTGTTGAAATTAAAGATATTGTAAATTTAGAAGCAAATGGGAATTGTACGATGTTGTGGTTTAAAGACGGCTCAAGGTACTTAGACACTAGAACACTAAAAATCTATGAAAACATTTTAATAAATAATCATTTTTACAGAATACATAAGTCACATTTAATAAACTTAGATTTTTTACTTGAGTATGAAAATCAAGATGGTCATAAAGTCGTTTTAGAAAATGGGACCAAACTACCTATTGCTAGAAACAGATTAAAAGATTTTCTAAAAATGTCAAAAGAACTTACTTAATGAAAAAAGTACTTGTCATTATAGTAATAAGCTTGCTGAACTTTCATAGTTTTGGCCAAAAATTTTGCTATACAAATTATGGTAATAATGAAGGATTAATTCAATCTCAAATTAAAAAAATTCACGAAGACAAAGATGGGTTTTTATGGTTAGCTACCTTGGGAGGATTAAGTAAATTTGATGGTGAAACTTTTGTTAATTTTACAGAAAGGGATGGGCTATTAAATAACAGAGTATTATGCTTTTATGAAGATACAAATAGTGTTTTGTATCTTGGAGCAAAAGGTGGTTTAAACTATATTAAAAATCAGAATATTTATTCTATTAAATTAGACAATCCATTAGAAAAAGTCAAAAAAATCAACTTAAATAGTCAACAACAAATTTGTTTTATAACTTCTGAAAATAGGTATGGATTAATAGATAGTTTAAACCGTATAGATACCATTTATAAATTAAACATCAGCGTTCCTATTCTAGACTACTCATCCTCTTTTCAAGAACAATATTTATTAACGCAACACTCATTGATAGAATATGATTTTATTAAAAATGAAATCATTGATACTATTATAAATCAAAAGGAGTCAAATTACTATAACTTAAAATCATCTGATGACCATTTGTATATAAGCTCATATGGATACGGATTATATGTTTACAATATACAAAACAAGTCAATAAAGTTTTACGATGATAAAGTTGGATTATTATCAAATAATATTAGAGACATTTATATAGAAAATAAAAACATTTGGTTAGCAACAAATAAAGGAATAAATAAAATAAGTCCTGACTCTACCTATTCTTATAATTCTGAAAATGGTTTAGCCTACAACTTAATAAACTGTATTATAAAAGATAAATATGGGACATTTTGGTATGGGACATCAGGGAATGGATTAATGAAATTTCAAGGTGAAAACATTCTATTCTATGACGAATTACCGAACACATCACCATTTTATAGCTTAAGTTTTAACCAATTAGACGATCTAAGTATAAAAATAGGAAGTTATAGGAATGGTGTTATAAATATTGAAAAGAAACAAATAATTAGTCAAAGTAAAATTAATGATGAAAATATCCAACCTTCTTTTTGGTGCTCAGAAAAATATTTAAACAATTACTATTTTGGAAGTGACAAGGGTATTTTTAGATATGAGAACAATGAATATAAATTAGCTTTTGGAATTAAAGATAAAATTTTATCAATGTTTTCTGATGATCAATTTTTATGGGTTGGTACTAGAACTGAATTAATTAAGATACATAAAGATGTAGTTTTAAAAAGGTATCCTTTTGAAAACATTAGAAGTATTCATAAATCAACAAATAATAATTTATACTTAGGAACCTCTAAAGGCTTGTATAACTTTACAACAAAAGCTTATGTTAAATTAGACCTTATTTCACAAAATCAGTTTAATAACTTAGAAATAAATACAATTACTACAGATGTTTATAATAAAGTATGGATTGGTGCAAAAACAGGGTTATTTAAGTTAGATGAGGAAGTTTTATACCCACAAACATTTAGTAATAAAGCATCAGCTAACAATATAGAGTTTTTAATAAACGATAAACATAAAAACCTATGGATAGGAACATTAGATGGTGTATATGTACTGCTAAAAAATCAATTAGAAATAAATTCCTGTAATTTCCTAAATACGATTCATTTTGGAAAAAGTGATGGATTTGAGAACTTAGAGGCAAATCAAAATGCGGCATTCTTAGATAAAAAAGGAAATCTTTGGTTAGGAATGAGTGATAAGTTATACTTTATTAAACCTTTATTTTTAAAAGATAAAATATCTTATACTCCTCCATTTTTAAAAATTCAACATGTTGATTCTTATCTAAAACCTATTTATAATATTCAAGAAAAAAAATTATTATTTAAGGAAAATAAAAATTATATCACTTTTAATTATAAAACCACTGATTTAAACTCCCCAGAAGATATTTATTACAAATTTTACCTAAAGGGGTTTGATGAAGATTGGTTACCAGTAACCAAACAAACACAAGCATCTTACTCTAACTTACCCTCAGGTGAATATTCTTTTCGTGTACTATCAATTAATAAATTTGGAGTTGAAAGTAATGAAATATTAATTCCAATCACTATTACCCCAATGTTTTATAACACTTGGTGGTTTAAATTTAGTGTGTTTATCATCTTACTCTTAATTACATATTGGCTTGTAAATAGCTATAGAAAGAACATCTTAAAAAAAGAGGAAACCAAAAATTTAAAAAATAAAAACTACATGCGTGATTTGGAGCAAAAAAGCTTGAATGCAAGTATGAATAGACATTTTATTTTTAATGCATTGAACTCTATTCAATATTATATTATTCAGAATGATAGATTAACAGCAAACAAATATCTAACTCGTTTTGCAAAACTAATACGTTTAAATTTAGATAGCTCACAATCTAATGTTGTAGATTTGGAAACTGAACTAGAAAGACTATTTTTGTATTTAGAGTTAGAAAAAATGAGGTTTAAATCATTTAATTTCTCTATAAACATTGATGATAACATCATTTTATCAGAAGTAAAAATGCCTCCAATGATACTTCAACCTTATGTAGAAAACTCTATAATTCATGGTTTACAAGGTGGTAAGGTCACTGATGGAAAGATTTCTATAGATGTAAAAAAAGAAAACAATTATATCTCAATTAAATTAAAAGACAATGGTATTGGTATAAAGAAAAGCAATAATAATAAAACAAAACAAACAGGAGATCATACCTCTTACGGAACAGAGATAACTAAAAATAGAATAGATTTATTTTCTACAATGGAAAAAGAAAAGATTGAACTAATAGGTCCGAAAGAAATACTAAATAATCAGCAAGAAATTATTGGAACCCTTGTTGAATTAAGATTATCTATTGATAAATATTTTGTAAACTAAAAATTATTCCTTATTTTATTAAAAATCACATCACAAAATTATGAAATTAAAAACATTAATTATATTCATTTTAGGCCTATTCTTCATTTTTGCAGCCAATTCATGTAAAAAAGATAAAATGCTATTGCCTAAAACAAATGGTTTTTATAAAAAAATAAATCCAAATGACAATTTGGATCATATAAACCCAAATAAAACTTGGCAAATTAACGATGATGAAGATGAACCTTTAGACAGGCTATAAACTATTATAAAATAAAAGCGGCTAAATTAAATTTAGCCGCTTTTGTTTTATAATAGTTGTTTATATAATTAACATTGCATCTCCGTATGCTAAAAACTTGTATCCATCCTTAAGAGCTACTTTATATGCTTCTATAATTAAATCTGTTCCTCCAAAGGCACAGGCCATCATTAATAAAGTAGATTCTGGGGTATGAAAATTAGTAATGAACATATCAGGGATATTAAATTCAAATGGAGGAAAAATAAATTTATTTGTCCAACCTCCAAAAGGTTTAACATACCCATCTGCAGATACAGATGACTCTAACGTTCTTAGTGCTGTTGTACCAACAACACAAATTTTACCTTTCGCTTTTTTTGTTGCATTCACTTCGTCAGCGGCTTCTTGAGTTATATAAGCTTCTTCAGAATCCATTCTATGTTTAGTTAAATCCTCAACCTCAACAGGTCTAAATGCACCTAAACCAGTATGAAGGGTAACATAACTAAAATCAACACCTTTAATTTCTAATTTTTTCAATAAATGCTTGCTAAAATGTAATCCGGCAGTAGGTGCAGCAACAGCCCCTTCGGTTTTAGCATAAATAGTTTGAAAACGCTCAATATCAATCTCTTCGGGTGCTCTTTCTATGTATTTTGGTAATGGAGTTTCTCCTAATTCAAATATTTTTTGTTTAAAATCCTCATGAGACCCTTCCCATAAAAACCTCAAAGTTCTACCTCTAGAAGTCGTATTGTCAATCACCTCAGCAACCAAATCATCATCTTCCCCAAAATATAACTTATTACCAATTCTAATTTTTCTTGCAGGATCAACCAAAACATCCCACAACAAGTTTTCTCTATTTAATTCACGCAATAAAAAAACTTCAATTTTAGCACCTGTCTTTTCTTTATTCCCATACATTCTGGCAGGAAAAACCTTAGTATCATTAAACACTAATCTATCTTTCTCATCAATATAGTCAATAAGGTCACTGAATTTTTTATGCTCAATTGTTCCCTCTGCTCTGTTTATAACCATTAATCTAGAATCATCTCTATTTTCATAAGGATGTTGTGCTATAGACTCTTTTGGTAAATCGAATTTAAATGCTGAAAGTTTCATTTATTGTAAGAATAAAATTTTATATCAATTTGCAAATCTAAGAAAAATAGATGAATGCATTTTAAGTTATTTGTTTTGTTTCTAAAGTTTTAATGTTTTCTAACAAATCATCTAGGTTAAAAGCATTTTTTAAGTCAAAGTCACCGCTTTTTGTTCTAACTAATTTTGTTAAATGACCACCATTATGTAATTTTCTTCCAAAATCGTACGCTATTGATCTAATGTAGGTCCCTTTTGAACAACGTATTCTAAAATGTATATCATTGCCTTCAATTCTGTTTACATCAAAATCAAAAATGCTAATAAGGCTTTTTTTCATCTCTACCTGCTCCCCTCTTCTAGCTTTTTCATAAGCTTTTTCACCATTTATTTTTTTAGCGCTAAAAATGGGCGGTGTTTGAAATTGTTCGCCTATAAAACTTTTTGCAGTAGTTAAAATAGCGTCTTCATTAATTTGGCTTGTATCAAAAGTTTGATCAATTTCGGTTTCTAAATCAAAACTAGGCGTTGTAGCTCCTAAAGTTATAACTCCTGTGTACTCTTTATCATCAATTAAAAAATCATTAATTGTTTTTGTTTTTTTTCCTGTACAGATAACCAATAATCCGGTAGCTAATGGATCTAAAGTACCTGCATGACCGACTTTTATTTTTTTAATTTTTAATTGTTTTTTTAGCTCATACCTAATTTTATTCACCACATTAAATGAGGTCCATGTTAAAGGCTTATCAACTAATAAAATTTCTCCTTCTTGAAAATTCATAACTAAACAAATAAATTAAAAGCAATTGCCAGTACCCCAACAATGAAGCAATATATTGAAAAATAAGTAAGCTTGCTACGCTTGACTAATTTAATCATCAAATTACATGCTACTAACCCTGTAATAAAAGCTGCAATAAAACCTACTGATAAATTTACAATGTGTACATCTTGTATTTGAAATCCACCATCTAATAAATCTTTTGCTACTTTACCTAAAATTAATGGAACCACCATTAAAAAAGAAAATCTTGCAGCTTTTTCCTTATCAATTCCTAAAAGAACAGCTGTAGATATTGTTGCTCCAGATCTTGAAATACCAGGTAAAATAGCTATGGCTTGCGAAACACCAATAATAAAAGCATTTTTAAAAGAAACTTTTTTATCTGTTTTCTTAGCTTTGTCGGCAAGCAAAAGAAGCAGGGCAGTAATAATCAGCATAAACCCAACTAATAAGGTATTCCCCATAAAAAGAGACTCTATTTGATCATTAAATACAATACCAACAAATGCTGCTGGAATCATTGATAAAATAATTTTTAAAGAGAATTTAAACTCCTCATTATTTTTAAATTTAAATAACCCTTTAAATATTTCAGAAATATCTTTTCGGTATATAACAATTGTACTTAAAGCAGTTGCAAAATGTAACACAACTGTAAAAATTAATCCCCCTTCAGTTATTTCAGATTGATTAAAAATTGCTTTAACAATTTCAATATGGCCACTACTACTTACAGGTAAAAATTCTGTTAAACCTTGAACTATTCCAAGAATAATAGCTTCTAACAAGCTCATCATTATTTATTTTTCTTTAAAATTGCCCAAAACACAAACCCATAACCAACAAAAACCAAAATTGGAGCTAATGTTATTCTTTGAGAAGAAAAAATTTCAGGATTAAAAACACTAGGATCATCAGATCCACCACCTGACATTAGTATAAAACCTAATACATTTAAAGCTATACCAATTAAAAGTAAGGTGTAGTTTTTTTTACTGAATAAAAATTGTTGTTTTTTTTCCATGTTTTAAAATAATTTTTCGGTTTTAATTCTAAGATATTTTCTAACAGCTAAATAAGTGGAAAACCAAGTGATAATAACTCCTGAAATAACCAAAGAAATAGCAATTATAATCATCAATTCTTGATCATACAACATATTTAACTCAGGTTTGTTTTTTATAATCAAATTTAACAAACCAAGAGTTCCTGCAAAAGCTAAAAGACCACTAATTAAGCCCTGCAAGATACCAGAAATAATAAATGGTTTTCTAATAAACTTTGAAGTAGCACCTATTAACTGCATTGTTCTAATCAAAAATCTTTTAGAGTAAATTGCTAATCTTACCGTATTATTAATTAAGGCAATAGAGATAAACAATAACAGAATACCAAAAGCTCCGATAATAAAGCTGATTTTCTGAGCATTTTCATTAATTTTCTCTATCAATCCTTTATGATATCTAACTTCAGAAACGATATTGCTTTTTTCAACTTCCGATATTAAAATTCCAATATTTTTTTCAGTCGCAATTTCTCCCTCTAAAAAAACATCTAAAGAAGCTGGTAAAATATTGGCTCCTTTAAAATATTTAAAATCATCACCATAAGTATCTGAAAAAATAACAGCAGCTTCATTTTTAGATATAAACGTTACTTTTTTAACTACTTTTTCAATTAAAAGTGACTTTTGGAGTAAGTTAATTTTAGCTGAAGATACAGAATCTTTTAAATAAACATTTACAACAACCCTCTCTTTATAATAGGTACTTAATTTATTTGCATTTAATAGAACAATGCCCAAAACTCCTAATAAAAAAAGAACTAACGTAACACCAATAATTGTTGATATATATGAACTTTTTACACTTGATTTCATAAAAACATAATTACAAAATTGTAAACTAAAAGACTATAAAAATAAGTTCATTTATTTTTATAAACAAACAATTTATGAATTGTTCCATTGTCTTTGTACCTCATATAAAATCATTCCTGCTGCAACTGATACATTTAAAGATTCAATCTTTCCAACCATAGGTACCTTCACTTTAAAATCTGTAATCTTCATAATACCAGGAGAAATACCATTTTCTTCACTTCCCATCACAATAACGGTTGGTTTATTTAATGCTATTTCATCTAACGAAGTTTCCGTTTTTTCAGTACAACATACAATCTGTATTTCACTTTGTTTAAAATAAAACAAAGCATCTTTAATATGAGACACCCTAATAATTGGAATAATATTTAAAGCTCCTGCAGAGGTTTTTATTGCATCTGCATTTATTTGAGCACTTCCTTTTTCAGGAATCACAATAGCATGAACCCCCATGCATTCGGCAGTTCTAGCTATTGCGCCAAAGTTTCTTACATCAGTAATTCTATCTAACACTAAAAACAAAGGCTTTGTTTCTTTTTCTAATATCTCAGATGCTTTTTCATCTAAATCAAAATAAGTAATTTGAGAAATGTAAGCAATTGCTCCTTGATGATTTTTATCTTTAGCTACCCTTTGTAACTTCTCTTCTGGAACATATTGAAGCGCTATATTTTTTCTTTTAGCTAGTTGAATTAATGAATTTTGTAGTTCATTATTAGATTTCATTAAAACCAAAATTCTTTGAATTTCTTTACCAGCTTCAATTGCTTCTTGAACAGCTCTTGTTCCAAAAATTATATTTTCTTTTTCTTCCATAATTGTTTAAAATATCAAACTATAACCAAAATGTATTTTTGCATTTTTAAATAAGATAGGGTTGTTGAATTGTTTACCTAAAGCATAGCTTATATCAAAAACACCTCCTTTGGTTCCAAATCTCATTCCTAAACCAAAACCAAAAGGCTGATCAGAAAAGTCTTCAGTTTCTGTTTTTTGCGTATAATGTCCTAAATCATAAAATGCATAAAAATTTGAATATTCTTCAAAGATATATCTTATCTCCAATGTATTTACTATATACCATGAAGTAAATATTGATTCTTGGTCAAAACCCCTGAGTATTTTTGCTCCTCCAATTCTAAACAGTTCATTTTTATAAATTAAATCACTAAAATTACCTTTACTATTTACCCCTAACAACAAGGTTAATTTTGGAAAAACTGGAATAAACCATCTTATATTTGTTTCATAAATCACGCTTGTAACACTTTGAAATGAAGTATCTATAGTAGACTCTTGACCTGGATAATTTTTTTTACCAAAAGCTCCTACAAACTCAAAAAAATACCCTTTTTGAGGATTTAACAAATAGTCTAGCTTCATCGTTTTTATACCTAAACCAAATAAATTCATATTAGTATTTACATATTCTTGCGAAAACTGACCTCCTAATACATTTGAATTAACTTGATTATAACTAACTAATAGTGATGTGTTTGGCTTTATATTATACAATAAACCTGCTTTGAAATTAATATTTAAAAAAGAGGTATCTTGCTTATTTAACTTTAAACTACTTGTTAAACCAAAGGAGGTATTAAAAACATAAGGAATACTACCGCTAATGAGTAAGTCTTGACTTGCATTTTGATAGCTTTTCCAATTTAGCTGAATTACTTCAGCATGTTGAAATACATTATTTAAATTTAAATCTAAATCACCAGTAATATTAAGCTTCCCATTATCTTGTTGCTCAAACCCGACAATTCCACTAAAAGAGCTGACGCTCTTTTTATTAACGTAAGTATAAATGGTAAAAGTAGAATCATGAAACTCTACTTCTGAATCTCTAAATGATTTTAGAAACACAGTATTATTAATTGTTTGATTGATGTTATTTATTTTTTGCTCTTGATAGTAATCATATTGTTGAAAATCTAGCATATTTTGAAACACCTTTCTATTTAACGCTATATCTCCTTTCAATAAAATTGAATCTAACACATAATAAGGGCCTTTGTCTACTTCAATATCAAGGTCAATAGCTATTGTTTGATTTCGATTACTATTTACATAGGAAGAATCTAAACTTGTGTTAATTGAAACATAAGGAAAACCTATGTTTTCGTAAAAATTGATTGACTTTTCAATATTATCATCATACTTCTTTAACTGAAACCACTTATTTTTATTCCAAATAGACAGAATATCGTCTTCTGTTTTGATCTTGTTAATATAAAAGCGCTCCCCCTTTATTAAACTATAAGAAACAGTATCTGCATTTACAATTGAATCATAATAAGCAGAAACAAAGCCTTTATTTTGATAGTTATCAATTTTTTTATTTAAATACGCTATGGCTTTATCTTGGCTTTTAAAAACTTTATTCGATTGGCTTTTTAAAGTGTAAACAGGTAAACTATCTTGACATAACAATTGAGTCCCCGCTAATAAAAAGCTAGAAATGAGAACATTAATAGAAATTAACCTAGTTAGATTCACGTAGTTTAAATAAGAATATATTGTAAATTAAAAATAAATATAATATATTTGCATTAAGCATTTATATAAAAATATCATATTTTAAACTTATGAAAAAATCTGTATTAACATTGTTCGCCATTGTAGCTTTATCAATAATAGTTACTTCTTGTGCCACTCATGAAGCTTGTGACGCTTATGGAAACAAAGCCCCATTAAATTCTGAAAAAAAGATTTAATTTAAATCTAGATAATTTTTTATAAAAAAAGGGCTATGAAATAAATTTCATAGCCCTTTTTTTATTTAGGATAATTATCGTATTTTTAGTAATTATACTAGAATCTCAATATTTTTTATAAAAATGAAAAGATCAGCACTTTACCTTCTTTTCTTAATCACAAACATCACTTTTATCTTTGGCCAAAACAATGGTAAGTCAACATTTACTGTAAAAGCTCAAAAAGGTGAAAATGTGGTGTTCAAATCTGCAAATGCAGTTGGATTAATATTTCATACCAGAGGATGGGGAGTAAACTATATTCATTTAAAGCAGCTACAAAGCGACAAAATGTTTTATTTAAATTTCCAGTTAATTTCAATGAAACACCCAAAAGAAACTAAAATTAGAAGAGAAGGTGCAGCATTGTCTACAAGATCAATTATATATGGTAAAAAATATGCATTAACTAACTTTAGAACATCTGCAGGATTTAGAAAAAACTTATTTGAAAAAAGACGAGTTAACGGTGTTTCAATAGATTTAATTTATGACATTGGTATTACTCTAATGCTTGCAAAACCAGTTTATTTAAAAATATACAAAAGTGACATTCAAACTGGACAAGTCTATGTTGATACGGAAGCTTATGATGAAACAAAACATAACTTATCAAACATTGAGGGCAGAGCAGGAATGTTTGACGGACTAAGTAATGCTAAAATTTACCCTGGTTTGTCTGCAAAGTTTGGAGGTTATGCTGACTGGTCTGATCAAACAGACTTAATGAGAGGCATAGAACTTGGAATTGCTTTAGACCTATATCCTCAAAAGATTGAAATAATGGCCTACAATCCTGCAGAGTTTTACTTCTTAACACTATATGCCAATATTCAAATAGGGAAAAAATCCTATTATTAACATCCATTAAAATTTTTCACGAGCAAAGCTCAAAGTTATTCCTTAACTTTGCAAAGTAACTTGCACTCAATTTTATTATGGAAAATAATGTAATCGAAAATAACAACCGACCAAAATATAAAAAACCTAAATGGTTAAGAGTTAAACTTCCTACGGGAGAAAATTATAAAAGGGTAAGGAAACTTGTTGACGAACACAAACTACATACCATTTGTGAAAGTGGAAGCTGCCCAAACATGGGAGAATGTTGGGGAGAAGGAACTGCTACATTTATGATTCTTGGTAATATTTGTACCAGATCTTGCGGTTTTTGTGCCGTAAAAACAGGTAAACCACTTGAGGCTGATTTAATGGAACCTGGTAAAGTTGCAGAAAGTGTAAAGTTAATGGAAGTTAAACACTGTGTAATTACCTCTGTAGATAGAGATGATTTATCAGATGGTGGAGCCGAAATATGGGCTATGACTGTGAGGGCTATCAGAAAAAAATCTCCAACAACAACGATGGAAACCTTAATTCCTGATTTTATGGGAAAATGGGACAACCTTCAAAAGGTAATAGATGTTAAACCAGAAATCATATCTCACAACCTTGAAACAGTTAGAAGACTAACGAAGGAAGTTAGGATTCAAGCTAAATATGATAGAAGCCTAGAAGTCCTTTTAAGGCTTAAGCAAAGTGGCATGAAAACAAAATCAGGAGTAATGCTTGGTTTAGGAGAAACGGAAGAGGAAGTGATTGAGACAATAGACGATTTAAGAAGTGTGAACGTTGACATCCTAACTTTAGGGCAATATTTACAACCAACAGCTAAACATTTACCAGTTCAAGAATTTATTACGCCCGAAAAATTTGAAGAATATAAGCAAATTGCCTTGGCAAAAGGATTTAGATACGTTGAAAGTGGACCTTTAGTAAGGTCATCTTATAGAGCAGAAAAACATCTATTTTAATAAATAATATAGACATTTAAAATAATCAAGTGCTTAGTTTTTTGTACAAAAGGCAATTATAAATTATATTTGCTTTTTGTAGTATTAACTATAATAACATTTTAAGCTACAAGGAATTACCCAACCAGAAAATGATTTTCGATATGACTACAAAAAAAATATTATCATTTACATCAATTGCTGCAGCTTCTATTGCCATCGTAGCTGGTCTAAATTTTTCTTCCGAAAAGGGAGATTACCAGCCAAGATTAGCTACTGTTAAGCAAACAAATAGTTCTTTTCAAGATGCCAACGCATACAGAAACTTACTAAAGCAAGATGCAATTTCAGGAAAAGTAGAATTTGGAAAAATTGCAAAAGAATCAAAAAGGATTCAAGAAATAAAAGAGAACAACCCTTTTTATAGAGCTGGAGGATTAGAATGGTCAGAAGAAGGACCGTATAATAGAGCTGGAAGAACAAGATCTATTACCATAGACCCTAATAACTCCTCAATTATGTATAGTGGGAGTGTTACTGGAGGTTTGTTTAAATCAACAGATAAAGGAAATACTTGGAGTAAAATTACCTCTTTAACAGATGGAAATGCAATTTCATCAATTGAAGTTTTAACAAATGGTTACATATACGTAGCTACTGGATGTACTTTTGAAGGTGGACAAAGAGGAATTTCTAATGCAAATACACATTCTTATGGTTCGGGGTTATTTGTTTCTAAAGATAATGGTGTTTCTTGGAACTTAATTCCAGGGACTCAGCCTACAGAATTTGCAACAGGTGATTGGTCACAAATAAACAGAATAGTGAAATCTCAAGATGAATCAGAAATTTTTGTTGCTGGTGACTTGGGAGGTTCTTTTCCAGTGGCAAAGATAGATGTTGCTTCAGATGCAATTAGTTATATATCTGGTATATCAGGAACTATTGGTTGGGACATTGTAACAGCTGGAGACGGAACGATTTATACAGCAACAAACACAAGAATTATATTTAAAAGTACTGACGGGGAAACCTTTTCAAATGTTCATTCAATTCAGGCTCCACAACAACCAGATTTACAAGTTACCAGAGTTGTTTTAGCAACTGCACCAAGTAATCCTGATTATGTATATGCTGTTGATGTAAAAAGTAATTCATCTTCAGTTACTGGAGTAATGCAATCTTTACTAATTTCTCAAGATGCAGGTCAAACTTGGTCTAGGAAAATTTACGACTATCCCTACGAATCTGATCCAACAACTTCTGCAAGTGGTGACTATAGCCAAGGACAATATGATTTATGTTTAACTGTTAGTCCAATTGATGAAAACGTTGCTTTTGTAGGAGGAATTAGACTATTTAAATATGACAAAGGTGGTTGGGAAGAAGTAGCAAATACTAGTAATCAAGGTGCTTTTAATTATGTTCATGCTGATATTCATAGTTTTACTTGGGCTGACAATGCAGTATTGTGGGTTGGTACCGATGGTGGTATATTTAGAAGTACCTCTTTTGGAGCTGCCTACGAAAACTACAGTAGAAAATTTAATACAACTCAATTCTACAGAATTGATATTGGATTAAATGACGTAGCTATGGGAGGAACGCAAGATAACGGAGCACAAATGTTTAGAAGACTTGAAAATGGTTACAATGACACTTATGAAGAAACTGGTGGTGACGGTGGTAGTGTTGACATTTCAAGATACAATGATAACTATAGGCTTTCAGCAAGTCAATTCAATAATATTGTTAGAAGAACTTTTAGTAATCTTGCTTATGAAAACTTACCTTTTCAAGGAGTAATGCAAGGACCTTTTGTATCTCAATTTACAGTAGGTGAAAATGGAAATGATTTATTAACTAAAGATACAGTCTTTTTTACACTAACGGACTCGGATACTATTTTTCCTGGAGAAACGATTGAATATACAGGTAATGTAGTAACTGGATCAAAGCAAGAATACACATTGCCAGCTGGAGATTCTGTGATTTTAGCAAGAAATTCACAAGGTGAAATTATAAGAAAAGATACATTAGTATTAAAAGATAAAGTTCAAAATATTTTAGCAATCGGTGGTTACAATGTTATCTTTTTCACAAGAGATCATTATAACTACAGTAAAACGACTGATTATGTTTTAGATACTAATACCGTTCCAAATGGTCCAGAAAAGTTTGGCCCAACGAATGAAAACATGTTATGGTTTAGGCTAAACTATACTGATGTAGCAGCAGTTAACTACATGGAGTTTTCAGACGATAGTTACACCCTGTTTTTTGGTACTGAAGACGGATCTTTGTATAAAGTTTCTGGACTTGATAGTTTATATAGAGATAACATGACCAGTAACTTAAACAATCAATTTAATCAGTATACTTTAAATAATGAATCTTTTTAAATGATATAAAAGATTCATTATTTAAATATCTAAAATAAAAGATAAAAATTTTAATTTTGGCATAAGAGCATCAGATGTAGAATTAAATGATA
>CALTNV010000107.1 GCA_943845485.1 uncultured Flavobacteriales bacterium
TTTTCTCAAAGTACTACACTTACAATTTTCAGTGCATTAGAGAGAAACAACGGAAAAAAAATGAGTATTGTAGCGTTGAAGTACTGCAGGTAACTTTTTTTTATAAAAATAGTTCCCAAAAAAAAGCGACATCAAATTAAATAGGATGCCGCTTTAAATGTTTTCACAACGGAATAATCCTTATTGTGAATTGATTTCAAATTGTGAATCGAAAATACAAAAAAATATTAACATATGTAATTTATATAAAAAAAGATTATTTTTAAGAAAAATTATTGTCTTAATACCCCCTTTTGAAGCGCAATAACATATCAATCATAAAAAATTGACACGTAAAGGCTATGAAAAAAATATTAGGTTTAGACATTGGAACTACTTCTATTGGTTGGGCTTTGGTACTAGAAGCAGAAAATTCAAAAGAGAAATCAGTAATCAGAAAAACGGGCGTAAGAGCAATTCAATATGACAGCTTTCATAAAGTTGAAAAAAATGGTAAAGTATCAGAATCTAAAAGTCCAAAAGATGATTTTATTGCTGGAAAGGGGTTGTCATCGTGTGCTAGCAGAACTCAAAAAAGAGCAGCAAGACGAAATTTTTAACGCTATAAACTTAGAAGAAAAAAATTAATTGACGTTTTAGAGGAATAAGTGGGATGAGTTCTGAGCAGAAAACAAAAAATATTAGTAGAAAAAGTAAGATTTTTTTTAAATTAACTAGCAAAAAAGTTGCCAAACTTTATCGAATTGGCGAATTGTTGTCACGTTTTTTCAGGTCTAAAACAAAAAAAATACACCTGTTGGGTAAAGAGTATTAAAATGTATACCAACAAAAAAGCCTCACATTTCTGTGAAGCTTTATGTGACCTCTAAATGTAAAACGTCTAACTTTTTAGAAGATATTCAACATATTTTATCATCTGACTTTTTTTAAAAAAAGTATTCCCAAAAATAAAAAATTATTCTTGGGAATAAATAGTGACCTATACATGAAAAACGTCTAACTTTTCAGAAGATGTCCAACATATCTTATCATCTGATTTTTAAAAAAAACTATTCCCAAGTATAAAAAATTATTCTTGAGAATAAATGGTGAGACCAGTACTTGAAACTTCATACTTTTTAGACGATTTAAATCATATTTTATCCTTCAACTTTTGACTATTTAAAATCTAGTAAAAAAATATATTAATGTTATAATATAACAATACGAATGAATTGAAATTAAATACAAAGTATATCGTATTGGAAAAAACTAAATAAACAAAAAAATATATAGTATAACTAGTTTTTTGTATTTTTATAATATGAAAATATTTGAGGAATTTAAAGAGTTTGCAGTTAAGGGAAATATGTTTGATATGGCTATTGGAATTATAATAGGAGCTTCATTTAACTCTGTTATTGATGTATTAGTTAAAAAAATTTTTTTACCTCCACTATCCTTGTTATCAAACGGAATTAATTTAGAAAACAAAAAAATTATTTTAAGAGAAGCTTTCAAAAATAGTTTAGGAGACACTACAATAGAAGAAGTGGCTATAAGCTATGGTATTTTAATTGAAACTTTATTAGATTTTTTAATTGTTGGTTTTACTATTTTTTTTGTCACAAAAATCATTAATAAAAAAAATAAAAAAGCAGAAGATCCAGAGGATAAATCTATTAAAACACCAAAAAACATTGAATTATTAATAAATATTAATAAACTATTTGAAGAGCAAAATGAACTTTTACGATCGAAAACAAAAAAAAATATATCAAAGAATTAATATGAAATATAAATTACTAATCATATTAATATTTTTAATAAAGTTTAATACTCAAGCACAATTAAGAAAATCAGTAATTATAAAAAATGATATTTTTAAAGTCAACTATAGTGAAGTGTTGGAACAGCCAGTTTGGTTAGAGTATAATGTTTTATGCCCTAACGGGAAAGCTAATAGAGGTGGTTTAAATTTCTATGAAGTAAAAGGAATACACACATCGGATGATGATGATTACTCTAAAAATATTTGGGATAAAGGACATCTTGCTCCAGCAGCAGCTTTTAATTGTAATAAAGAAACTTTAAGGAAAACATTTTCATACTTAAATTCTGCTCTACAGCATAAATCTTTGAATAGAGGGGTTTGGAATAGACTAGAAGAGTTTGAAAGAAATCTTGCACTCTTCTATGAAGTGAGAGTCCGAATTGAAGTTTTATTTGAGGGGGAATGTAAAGTTCTACCGTCAGGTGCAACGGTTCCTTCAGGTTTCATAAAAATAATTAAATGGGGTAATAGAGAAGAGAAATTCTTATTTCCAAACTCAGATACAAAAAAAACTAAATGGCAAGATTATCATTTGCTAAAATAAATAAGTTTAAAAAATTATTTATTTGTTAAATATTTTTTTTTCAAAATATGTAGTATATTTTAAAGTAGTTAAAAGATTAATAGACCATAATTCAAATATTACTTCTAATAACACTTATAGAAACATAAGTATTATTTTTTTATATCTCATTTATACATTCAACATTAGTTTTTTTTTACTTCATTCTCAAAATTTCTAAAAATAAATTTCTTGAATAATTATAAAACTATAAACAAAATAAATGTAATTATTTCTTATATTTAAGTTTTAGATTTGTTTATAGATCTGAAAGTTTGCCAAATTTTTAATCTAATTAACTTTTATGTCGAATTTATATTTAAACTTAGAGAGTAAAATAGAAATACTTAACAGATTCTTATTGTCAGATTTTGAAATTACAGAGGACTGTTTTAAAGATTATAAATCAATAAAATCAATTTTATCATCGAAAATATTAGCTGAAAAATTAAATATTAATTCGGTCTTATTACAACAGTTTGAGGTAGCATTAAACTATTTTAACAAGCATAAAAAAAATGATAAAGTTTCTAAGGTAGCAGCTTTAAGGCTGATTTCTTGGTTAGACACAATATCTAAAACATCAGGTCAAAACTTTAAAGTAGATATTGAAAAAAATCTTTCAGATGAAAATCTTGCTATCAAACAAGTTAGAGTTTTAGAGTTGTTATTGAGAGAATTAATTAAATCTCATAACGGTGGTAAAGATAGTTTAGTAGTTAAACTGAACTCTCTAATGAAAAAGGAAATTGTTCAGAAATGGATTGATAGTGGAGATGAAACAGGAGTCTTAAGTGGAACTACATTTAGTGAATTGTCAGCTATTTTTTTAGATAAACGAATCTTTGCATCCTATGATGATTTATTTAAGCAAGAAAACGGACTTAAGTATGATAAAAATAAAATAAAATCATTACGTTTTTTTTTAGAAGATATAAGGCTTATTCGAAATACAATTGCTCACAATAAAAAAGTATCTCCAGTTCAAATAGAATTGCTGAATACTTATTATTCAGAAATTATAGAACCAGTCAAATATGCTAAAATTAATGGATTAACAGAGGTTGACCCTGACTCTTATACAGACATCAGTGACGAAGAGGTTAAAACGTATGTCAAGAGTATTGAAGAAGATTTAAGCGAAGTCAAAGAAGGTCTTGATGAATTATCATCTAAAATTGATGAAGGATTTACAAAAGTCTTAAATGACACCAACACGTTAAAAGATGTAAGTAAAAAAAACCAATCAACACTTAAATATATTTTTGGTGGGGTGGTAATAGTTTTAATATTGATTTCGGGATTGTTATACACAACTAATAATAATAGTTCAAATACTGAAACTATCAAAGATGATTTAAAGGACGTCAAAGAAATTATTTCTGGAGATTCTGAGTTGAAAAACATGAACAACTCTAGTGACTTAAATATAGTTAAGGATTTGAATGAAAAGACTCTAGATATAGAGTCTAAGAGATTAGCTATTATATACTTTGATAACACGTCTGAGGAAGCTAGATTAAACAAATTAAAAAAAGGTTTGGCAGGTATGTTAATTTCAGATTTATCAAATGTTAATATGATTGATATAGTTGAACGGGATAGAATAGAAGAAATACTAAATGAGCAGAAATTAAATAATAGTGAAAAATTTGATCAAAATTCTGCATCTCAAGTTGGTAAGCTACTGGGAGCAGAAATGATTTTAACTGGTGCTTATTTTGAGATGTTTGGTAGCTTTAGAATTGATGCTAGATTTATTGATGTAGAAACTGGTAAAATATTAAAATCTGAGGGTGTTGACGGTAAATCTTCAAATTTTTTCAAACTTGAAAAACAACTAATTTGGAAAATTATTAAGAACTTAGAAATCACTCTCTCTGATAAAGAAAGAAAAGCCATAGAAGAGCGTCAAAAAAATCAAAATATATCTTATGAAGATGCATTGCTTTTCTCTCAAGCATTAGAGGAAATTGATTCAGGTAATAATGTTGAAGCTATAAAATTACTAGAAAGAGTTCTTGCCAATAATCCTAAATTCAAAACTGCTTTGGATGAATTAAATAAGCTAAAAACAAATGTTTAAAAGGTGTAATATTTTGAAAATATTTAAATTAATAATAATAATTTTTCTTTTTACAGGTAGTTTAAAATCTCAAACTAAAGTAGCCATTCTAGATTTTGAGAACACTAGTGGTATTTCTAAATATGATGGCTTTGGAAAAGCTCTGAGTAATATGCTTATTACTGATCTTAAAAACTCTATACATCCAAGAAAAATAACATTTTTAGAACGTTCACAGTTGAATAAGATACTTAGTGAACAAAATCTTCAAAAAAGTAAGAATTTTGATAAAAGTACGGCAGTAAGTTTTGGGAAACTAGCAGGAGTAAAATATGTTTTGGTTGGAAGCGTATATGTAATGGATGGCACCTGTAACATCACTTCAAGGTTAGTCGATGTTCAAACTTCCGAAATTGTCCATGCTAAGGAATCTAATGGTAAAATAACCAACTGGCTTTCATTAAAAAGTGTTCTGGCTAATGAATTGTCTACCGCTATGAATAATCCGATAACAATTGAAGCAGTATACAGTAAAAAAGAAACTACTGAAGGTGTATTAACCCAATATGCAAAAGTAATTGACAAAATAGATGAAGGAGATATAGATGGAGCTCAGGAAATGACTGAAATGCTCTCATCAGTTCAGCCTGATTTTAAATATTTTAATGAACTAAAACTGGATCTAGAGGAACTTAAAAAACAGGTCAAAGAGAATACTGAAAATATTTCTGTCTTAAAAAAATCAGGTGGTTTAGTAATTAATGCATCAAATTTAAATGAGTTAAAGAATAATCTAGAATCTAAACTTTTATCGTATGATAATAAATTAGAAATAGTAAAAACTATAATGATAAATTTTGGAGAAAGTATTAAAAATTTTGTCATAATCCAAGATTTAAAGTTCAATGAATATAGTGTGAAGATGGAGTCCAATATCAAATATTATGAATCCTTAACAAATAAGGTCCAAAAAGACTTGTTTTTTGATTTTTTAAAAAATGAATCAACAAACATGTTTGCTTATATAAGATTGTTTGATTATTATCAAGATAATATTTCAGATGAAACAGTATTAAACTATTTACTCGCATATATCAAGATTTTAAAAATTGAATATAAGCGTATGCCATCACCACCTATCTTGGAAAGCGAATTTATTTATGTTAATTTATTATATAACTCACCTTTTTATCCAAATGAAATTGGGTATAAAAATAAAAGAAGAATACTTTCTAAAGAATTTATAAATCTCAGGATTTCAGTTTTAAACAACCTGTTTAGTTCTCAAAAAAAGCAGATCGGTGTAAATTTAGATGTTGTAGACTGTTTACAGAAATACTTTGCTGAAAATTATGATAAATTTACTGAGACAGATGAAAATCAATATTATTTTTTTTTAACAATTATTCCACAAATTATTTTAGATAGACACAACCAAGAAACTAGAAATAAAATAAAAGAAGATTTTTTTAAATACTCTTTGATTCAAGAAAGTTTTTTTTATGATGCACTCAAAATTTTAGATTTACCATTATTCATTAAAAATAACAAAGTTTTAATGTCTTACAACGAAAAAATGACATCAAATGAAGCAATTAAATTTTATACAAGTAAAACAAATGTAAGTTCGTATAACATTAAATATTTATTCAATATTAATTCTAATAAAATTTTGTTTTCAAATGAATCTGAATCATTTAAACCATTAGTAGAAAACTATATTGAAATAAAAAAGAAAATTTATTTTGATTATCAATTACATAATTTCAATTCTACCGAAGAAACTGAAAACCAATCATACATAAATAAATTTAAAAAATTCGATAATTATAATGAATTTTTAAAATATTTCAATTCAATTGAATACCCACAAATTAAATATGATTATGAAAACTATTTGATGTGTGACTTTATACCAGAAGGAACTCATGTTGTTTTTTCCACGAGTGATTCTTATTTTAAAGAATTTATTGTACTAAATTCTGGGGGGAGATTAAGAAATAATGAGATTGTACTTCCTAATGAAATCTTAAAAGATTCTAAATACAATTTACTCGTTGTTGACAAACCAAAGTATGATATTTTAAATTTAAATCCTTCTCATTTCGAGTTTATTGGATTAAGGAATGATTATGATAAAATAAAAGTTTGGGGTTCTGAAAAGAATAAAATGTTTCAAGCAATCTATGATACAAACAGAAATTTAATGGACAAAGGACATAAAGATTATAGGCTTGATTATGATTCTGAATTGGATTTCTCAAATGTTTCACGAATTAAGGTTTTGCTTACATATATGGAGGACAAAAATGAAGAAAAACTAATTGAAATTGAAAACATTTTTCCCTCAAAACGCAGAGAATATAGAGATGAACAAGTAGGATTGGAAAACTTATTGCAAGAATCTATGAGTTATTTTAATAAAATAATGGCCTTTGCTAAAAAAGATACTTCATCATTTATAGATTTACCAAAAAAAGAATTAATTAATATCTATAGTTGGAGAAATGGTTTTACTAAGCGTCAAACCGAAAATGACCTAATAAAAGAATATTTAGGAAAAACTTCCATATATCCAAACAGAGTCCCTTCGAATTATAAGTTGTTTGATTTTTTTAACACCGCGTTTAATGAATTATTAGATCCTAAAAGAAAGGTATCGAAGGAAAGACTTAGCAGGGCTATCATCTATAATTCAATTGTATTTGATTTTTTTAAGAATATTAATGAATATGTAGATGATGTAAGGAACTTAGAAAACAATAAGTTAAAAATAAAAAATTATAATGGCCAAATAGAAATAAATATAGACGAATTTAGGAATGCCAGTAGAATTAATACCGCACATGCATTACTTGTATATTCATTTAAATATGAAAAATCACTATATAGTTCAGCACTTAAGCTATATAGAAAAGAACTGAAGTACAAGTTTGGAGAAAGTTTTATGAACCTGTCATCTGAAGACATGATTAAACAAGATCTTTTTGATTTTCAGAAATCAGAGATGATTGATGAGAAAACTAAAAACAAAGTTTTAGAAGATCTTAAATTCAAGTAAAATTTAAAATCAATCTATTATATTCAGATAGTTTAATACACTACTCCAATTAGGAAATGCTTTACTGCCAAAATGAATCCATTTTCCACGAAATTCAGAGGCTCCATTGAATCTTCTGTCATCAATTAAGTAATCACCAATTAAGAGATTTTTATGATTAGATAAAATTAGTTTTTTACGAACTAATTTTTCCTCAAAGTGTTTCGTCATCCATAGTCTTTTATGCATCCAAGCCTCAGGATTATCCCATGGTGCAGTTGATAAAAAGTAGATGTCGTATTTAGGATGAATTAAAAGCATATTTACGGATTCAATAGACTTTTCAATAGGTTCTAAGTTCTCATAAACTCCTGGTAGTTTGTCGGGTCTTCCTATATAAGGGCTAATTTTTCCAAGTGGATGTTCTTTTCTCCCTTTTTCAAAATCCGCTATAACTCCATCTAAATCAATATATACTTTCTTCATTTTTCAATAATTACTCTCTTAAAAAATTATTTTTTTACTTTGAATATATTTATAAAATTAAATATCCCAATATAAAATCTATAAATTTTGAAATTAAGATTATTTTATAGAATTTCAATAAGTTCTTTTTTTTAATGAAATTCAAACTATTATTGAAAGTAATAGTTTAATGGATCATTAGATACTGGGTAATAAAATTATAACGAAAACTCAACACCTAATGTTAGAGAGGCGTCAGTTGTTAAAACATCAATATACGGGGTAGAATGAAATCGATATGTT
>CALTNV010000108.1 GCA_943845485.1 uncultured Flavobacteriales bacterium
AAATAAACTCCTTTACTTAATTGATTTAAATTAAGGTGAATTATTTGCCTATTATCAAAAACTTCTTTCAGGATAAAATTACCATTTGAAGATAAAACAATAACTTCATTGATATTATCTGCCTGTATGGTAACGATATCAGTAAAAAGGGTAGGATATAGATAAAAAGAAGCTTCAATATTACTTTTAAAAGTAATGGATTTAACATCAGAGTATGTAAACTGTCCATTAAAATCGGTTTGTTTTAACCTGTAATAACTAATCCCTTCAAAAGGAAAATAGTCATGACAAACATAAGTAATTTCTTGTTTAGAAGCACCAGCTCCTTTAACTTCACCTACATCTTCCCAATCAGTTCCATTGGTTGATTTCTCAACAGTAAAAAAATCATTATTTTCCTCTGATGATGTTATCCAGTTTAACTCAACTTTATCCTCTAAAGGTTTTGCATTAAAACCATTAAGCTCAATTGGAAGAGGTGTTTGAGCTACATTAGTAGTTGCTAATGTAAACCTTCTTCCATTTCTAATTCCTGTTGTCCCACCAGAAACTCGAGAAAACTCATAGTTATTATCCCCAACAGAAACCGCACCAAAAATTGGTACTTCATCATTAAAAACACCATCATTATCAGTATCAATCAATAAACAAATTTCCGATTGATTAATAGGTCCTAAACCTGTTAAATCGAACCTAACATCTAATCTCCCAACATTTACACCACCTCCTAATGAATTCACTTCACTAACCCTCCAAACCCTATCAAATCTAGCTTGAACATATGTAGGCACGTCAGTTGTATTAATAGCTTCCTGAATTCCATTATCGTGGCCCCATAATAAAAACTCATCATCTCCTAAATCTGTAGGGTTTAAAAATCTAACGATACCAGTACCTTTAGAGTCATTTATTATATTACCAGAGTTAACCCTTCCAATACCTGCTACTTCATGATCATAGTTACCGTTTGTGAAATTATCTTGCGTATATATATCATTATCATCAAGAGTTAATCCATATTTTGCAGCCAAATAATAATGAATAATAATTCTTTCAGCCTCATTAACACTTCTCCTTATAACTACAACTTCTGCTATATCTCCATCTAAAGAATTTGTTACACCAAAACCTGATGTTGTTGGTGTAATTCCAATGAACATATCATTATTTGTATTTGAAATATTAGATGAATAACCATCTGTGTCAATAGATAATTCGTCAAAAAAGGTCTCAACATCTTGTTTATCATAATTTAATGACATTATTCTCATTTTATCATAAGAAGCATCTCCCAAAACATAATGATCATTATAATCATTTACAAACCCCTCTACTTCATCATTATCATCCCATCATGCAATTCCATAACCATCAGTCCAACTCCAATCTGATGTTTTTATAATAAAAGGAGACCAATCTTCCGAATCATTAGAATATTTACCAACAACAAAAATAGAAATTGAATTTGGGTTTAAACTTGCATCATTTAAAACTCTTAAATAATCTTCATTTGTTTCTCTAAATCGAACCATATTATATCCATTTTGAATATTAGACTTCAAAAAAGGCTCATGACCATTATCTGATAAAGCATCGTTGTTAAAGCCTGAAAAATCGCTCCAAACTAAAACATTAGTATTATTTACTTGATCAATATCTTCAGCTCTCAACCATAAAGATAAATCACTTGAACCATTGGTTTTCTCAACACCACCAGGTCCAGTTTGCGAGTATCCATAAAGAAATATAAAACTAAAAATTAAAAATATTAAAAGTGGTTTATTAATTACAATTTTAAGCATAAAAACTAAGTAAAGGGTTTTAAGTAAAAACACTTAAAGTGCTAATACATATAGAATTAAGACGTAAAGTCACCACATAAAGTTGCACTATTGAGCTTAAAAAATTATTTCTTATTCGATTATTTAGTTGTAACATATAAATAGTATAATTTACAAGCTAAAGTTTAATAATTTAATAATTTAAAATTAACTTAGATAAATATTGATTTAACTACAATAAAACCTAAACAACCTACCTAAAATATCATTGTTTTTTTACACAAAAAAACCAGTGAAAAATCAGTGGTTTATTAAAAATGTAATCTATCTGAAATTTAAAAAGCTTTTAAGCTTAAATCTAGGCTTTTAACTGAATGAGTAAGTGCGCCCATTGAAATATAATCAACATTAGTTTTTGCATAATCAGCTACTGTTTCAATGGTAATACCACCAGAAGCCTCTGTTTCGTATTTACCATTTATTAATTTTAATCCCTCGGTAATTTGATCGGGAGTAAAATTATCCATCATTATTCTGTCAACCCCACCTATAGCTAAAACTTCATTTAATTCGTTGAAATCACGAACTTCAATTTCAATTTTTAAATCTTTATTATTTTTATTCAAATAATTTTTAGTTCTTTCTATTGCTTGAGGAATACCGCCAGCAAAATCAATATGATTATCTTTTATCATCACCATATCATACAAACCAATTCTATGGTTAAAGGCTCCACCAATTTTAACAGCTTCTTTCTCTAAAAACCTTAATAAAGGAGTTGTTTTTCTAGTATCTAAAATCTTTGTTTTTGAATCTCCAACAAGATTTTGGATTTTATTTGATTGAGTAGCAATACCACTCATACGCTGCATTGTATTTAACACCAATCGTTCCGTAGTTAAAATACTTCTAGAACTTCCTTTTACAACAAAAGCAACATCACCAACTTTAACATGATCTCCGTCACTTAAAAATTGTTCAATTGTTAATTCAGGATCAAAATAATTAAAAATGGCTTTAGCAACTTCAATCCCTGCTAAAACACCATTATCTTTAACTAATAATTTCGCTTTACTCTCAGCTTCTTCAGGAATACAAGCTAATGAAGTATGATCACCATCTCCAATATCTTCTTTAAAAGCTAATGCAATAAACTGTTCTAAATTCATAGTACAAAATTAAGCATATTTTTTTTTCCTTTGAAAGGTTTTGGCAAACAATAAAGTATAATAATTTTATAACTTTAGAGTAAACAAAAATGAAACTATGTTATCAGTTTATAAATCATCTGCCGGTTCAGGTAAAACATACACATTAGTTAAAGAATATTTAAAACTAATATTGGTTGGAGAAACATCATCTTACAAAGAAGTTTTAGCTATAACATTTACCAAAAAGGCAGCATATGAAATGAAGGAACGTATATTAGAGCAGCTTGAACTAATATCCGAACTAAATATAAATGAAAAAGAAACTGAAATATATAAGTATACAAAAAGTTTAGCTGAAGAACTTAGCTTAAGCGTACCTATCATAAAAATAAAATCAGGAAATATACTAATACATATACTTCATAATTATAATCTTTTTTCAGTAAGTACTATTGATTCTTTTATTAAAAAAGTAATTGAGTCTTTTGCTAAAGAATTAGACATTAACCACGACTTCAATGTTGAACTTAATTTACAAAATGTACTTGAAAAAAATGTAGATTTATTTGTTACGGATATTAATCCTAAAAAAAAGAGTGATTTAAAAATTATTAAGGATTTTATATTTCAACAAATTAAAGAAGGAAAATCTTGGGATATTGCCAATGCCTTAACTGAACAATCAAATTCGAAATTAATTTTTGATGATGAAAACTGGAAAATATTTAATGATTTAGATATAAACTCAGAAAATGTAATTAATCATATTACAGAATTAAGAATTAAAATAAAGGCTTTTGATAAATTTTGTGATAATAAACTAAAAGAATTAAATGAAGGATTAGATACTCATTTTATTGATAAAGTTGAATATACAGGTATTAAAGGCAAAAGTAAAAACCCTGTAAAAGCATTTGTTGATCAACTAAAAGATATCAAAGAAAGAAAAAAAACAACTGAGCAAATAAAAAAAATTAACCAACGAAAAATTGTTAGTTGGATTGAGGGTGATGTTTATACAACTAAAACAACTACTGCAAATGATGAAAGCAACATCAACAACTTTATAAATCATTTTTTAATAGATTTTATAAGTAATTTTTATACGGATTGGAAAGAGGAGTTTACAAACTATTTAATTGCCTCCAATTACCTACAAAAAATACATCAAATATCAATACTTAAAGATGTTGTAAAACTTATTAATGAATATAAAACAAACCATAATGTATTATTAATTAGTGATTTTAATAAAACAATACATCAAGTAATAAAAGATGAACCAATACCTTTTATATATGAAAAAATAGGTACCAGATATAAACATTTTTTAATAGATGAATTTCAGGACACATCAGAAATTCAATGGATGAATATGATTCCATTAATTGAATTAAGTTTAGCAGAAGGAAATAAAAACCTTTTGGTTGGTGATCCAAAACAATCAATATACAGGTTTAGAGGAGGTAAATCAGAACAATTTGCATCTCTTAAAAAAAACATGAATATACCATCAAATTTATCTTTTATTGAAAAAGAGCGTCTTCAATCAATAGCAAACCATATTGATATACAAAATCTTGATACTAATTATAGGTCTTCATTTGATGTAGTAAGTTTTAACAATGACATTATTAGTAAAACAAAATCTATTTTAGGAGAAAACTACGAACCTTTTTATGATGGTTTTGAACAAAATATATTTAAAGAAAATACAGTAGGTTTTGTAGAGTGCAAGCTTATTGATAAAAAAACAGAAGACTTTAATGAAGATAATTTAAACTACATTTTAGATAAAGTTACAGCATTAAGAGAGTTAAACTATGAGTTAGAAGACATAACTATTTTAACAAGAAACAGAATTCAAGGAGTTAAAATTGCTGAACACTTAACAAATAACGGCATTCCTATTATTTCATCCGAATCTTTAATGCTGATTAATGATGATAGTGTAAAAGTTCTTTTTAATTATTTAAAAGTAAAACAAAACCCTTCAGATACTATTTCAGCATTTATTATCATAGATTCTTTAATTAAAAAAGGTAAAATATCAACAGATGCATATCAACTAATAAAAGAAAATAAAAATAATTTAGATGTAGTTATTGAGGATGTTATTAATTTGAACCTATCATCAGAAAACAAACAAAATTGGCATTTGTATAACACCATCGAATATATATCTAAAGTTATATTAGAGCAAGATGACAATGCTTATGTTAACAGTTTTTTAAACCTATTTTACACAAGCCACGTAACACTTCAAAACAATGTACAAACATTCATTACAAAAACAGAAGAAAAACCACCATTTTTATCTAGCCAAAGTGATGTAAATGCAGTACAAATAATGACCATTCACGGAAGTAAAGGCTTACAATTTAACACCGTTATTATCCCTTATTTCTGTTTTGAAAAATCAAAAAATGCAGATCAAGATGTATGGGTTAATAAAGAAGATCACTTTTATCTTATAAAAAATAAAGAGGAAATAACTTTTACCAATTATTCTGAATTATATAAAACAGAAACTCAACTTAGAATACTTGATGATTATAATATTTTTTATGTTGGAATTACCAGAGCCGTAAAAAACTTATTTATAATAGCTAAACATGGAAATAAAAATGCCGAAGTCACCAATCATTTTTATGACACCATTGAAAAAATGACAAGTTTTGATATTGACAACAGAACATACAGTACAGGAATATTAGAAAAAAAAGAAAAGCCGATTAAAGAAAAAGAGAAAAATAAACTTTTTTTTAAACCAAGGCTTGGGGTTATAAAAAATCAAACCCTAATTATTTCTACCAAAGAAATTGAAGAAAAAACGGAAGAAATTACATTTGGAAAAAATTTACATTTATACTTAAAAACGCTATTATTTAATAAACAAGATAAAAAAGAAAAGCAGATACAACTTAAACTTAATGTTAGTAATCAAACACATCAAGAATTGATACTTTTAGTAAATGAAACGAAGCAATTATTTGAAAAAAATAATTGGTTTAAAAACTATAACAATGTCATTGCTGAAAGAAATATTGTTACAGATAATAATGAAAATTTAATTCCTGATTTAGTTTTAACAAATGAAAAAAGTTTAATTATCATTGACTATAAAACAGGAAAAGAAAATGACAGTTACAATAAGCAAGTAGAGAAATACTTAGACACCTATAAAAAAATATACCCAAACAAAACAATGGAAGGATTTTTACTGTACATTAATCATTTAGAAATTAAAACTGTGAAAATTAAAAAATAATTAAATTATGTATAGGCACATTAACAAAACGTTTGAACAGTTATTAACACTTGAACTTTTTAAAATATACAATTTAAGAAGTTTAGTTTTTGTTGTAGAACAAGACTGTTGCTATTTAGATGTTGATGATAAAGATTTATTTTCTAAACATTTATTTTTCATAGATGATCAAAACAACCAATTAGCATCATATATTAGAGTTTATGAAAGTAAGGTTTTTACTCATATAGGAAGAGTTGTTACGCACCCTGAACAGAGAAAAAAAGGTCTTTCAAAAAAACTTATGCTATTAGGAATTGAAGAATGTAAAAAAATTAACCCTAACTTAAAGATTCAAATTTCAGCACAAACATATTTAAAAGGTTTTTATAATTCTTTGGGATTTGTTAGTACTGAAAATTATTATTTAGAAGACAACTTACCCCATGTTGAAATGATATATACACATGCCAATTAATATTAACAGAAAAAATTTACAACAATATTCTAAACTGGAACTTTTAGCAAAAAAAACAGTTGAGGGTTTTATAACAGGTAAACACAAAAGTCCATATCATGGATTTTCTGTTGAATTTGCTGAACATAAGCAATATAATCAAGGAGAGAGTACAAAACATATTGATTGGAAGTTATTTGGTAAAACAGAAAAACTATATACAAAACAATACGATGAAGAAACAAATTTAAGGTGCCAATTTATACTTGATACTTCATCATCAATGTATTATCCAGATAAAAAAGAAAATAAGTTTAATTTTAGTATTCAATCTATAGCTTGTTTAGCTTATCTCCTTAGGCAACAAAGAGATGCAATTGGTTTAACAACTTTTGATGAACAAATAAATTTTCACACAAGCAATAAGATTAATGAAAAACACCAAGAATTTATATTTGAGGAGTTGGAAAAGCTTGTGAATAATCCTATTAAAAATAAACACACACACACTATTGATAGCTTCAATGAATTGATATCAAGATTAGAAAAAAGAAGTTTAGTGATCATTTTTTCTGATTTATTAAATCAAAATATGAATGAATTTTGGATGAAAATTCAACAATTAAAACACCACCAGCATGAAATCATTATTTTTAACACACTTGACTATAAAACTGAAATAGATTTAAATTTTGAGAATAAACCTTTTGAATTTATTGATATTGAAACAGGTGAATATATAAAAATTAATCCTTCAGACTACAAAAATGAATACAAAAAGAGTATGGAGTTATTTTTAAATAGAAATAAAAATAAGGCTTTAGAAAATAAAATATCCCTGATTAACTGTAATATTAACCAAGGAATAAATTTTATACTAAAAGAATTTCTGTATCTAAGAAAAAAAGCGTTATAATTCTATTTTGTACAATACTGGATTTGATGGTGCAGCATCATTTTGAATATTCATTAACTGAAAATCAATAATGTAACTTCCGTCTTCAATCGTATTTGGAATGTAAGCTAATTCAGTAATCGTTCTATCAAAGTTTGTTTTTTCTGGATAATCCCACCAAACCTTATGAGCCTGTAACAAACCTCCATCTTCTTCTCTATCTACACTTGGTTGATCAATAATAAAATGAGTTATTCCAATCTCTTTAAGATAAACCATTACCTCAGGATGTAAATATGTTGGATTGGTTCCTGAATAGTTTAAACTAGTCTTTTCAGTAGTATTAGGTAAAGTTCTTAAAATAACAACCTCAACATCCTCTATATCTTGTTTGTCTATTTCATGTTTAATTGATTTTTTAGTAACGATTTTATCCCCTTTTTCCCAATGCAAAAGATCATCAATATTTTTTTTGGTAGGCATAACAGAAATTAAAATACTTTTAAAGAAATACTTTTTAAAAGTGTTTGTAACAAAAACATTTTGATCTTTAGAGATATGACCAACACATTCAGTATGAGTTGTATGTCCGTGAGGATTAAAAAAGACATTTCTAAAATTCACACTACCACCTTGAGAAACATCACCTATAAAACCATCTCCTTTAACAGCTTCAATTTTTGGTTGATCAACATACCATGCTGTTAAATTATCTTTAGGTTTTAGGGTATTACTTATT
>CALTNV010000109.1 GCA_943845485.1 uncultured Flavobacteriales bacterium
GAAGTAAAAGTAGGTGATACATTAACCAAAGTAGGAAACCCTTGTGAAGATACAGTAAAAGGTTTTGAAAATGTAAAGCCAATGGTATTTGCTGGAATTTACCCTGTAGATACTGATGAATATGAAGAGCTAAGGGCTTCTATGGAAAAGCTTCAATTAAATGATGCTTCTTTAGTTTTTGAGCCAGAAAGCTCCGCTGCATTAGGTTTTGGTTTCCGATGTGGTTTTTTAGGAATGCTACACATGGAAATTATTCAAGAACGTCTAGAACGTGAGTTCAACATGACTGTGATTACAACAGTGCCTAACGTTTCCTATGTTGCAATGACTAAAAAAGGAGAAGAAGTTAAAGTAAATAACCCTTCAGATCTTCCAGATCCTAGTGTGATGGATTATGTTGAAGAACCTTATATTACCTCTCAAATTATTACAAAAGCAGAATTTGTTGGTCAAATAATGACACTCTGTATTGAAAAAAGGGGAGAGTTACAAAATCAAGTTTACCTAACTAGTGATAGAGTTGAATTAACGTTTATTATGCCATTAGGGGAAATTGTATTTGATTTTTATGATAGATTAAAATCAGTATCAAGAGGTTATGCATCTTTTGATTATCAACCTTTAGGAATGAGACAATCTGATTTAATTAAATTAGATATTTTATTAAATGGCGACCAAGTTGATGCATTATCTGCATTAATTCATAGATCTAATGCTTATGATTTAGGAAAGAAAATTTGTGCCAAATTAAAAGAACTAATTCCTAGACAACAATTTGACATTGCCATTCAAGCAGCAACTGGAGCTAAGATCATATCTAGAGAAACAGTTAAAGCGGTTAGAAAAGACGTTACAGCTAAGTGTTATGGTGGTGATATTTCAAGAAAACGTAAATTACTTGAAAAACAAAAAGCAGGTAAAAAGCGTATGAGACAAGTTGGAAATGTAGAAATTCCGCAATCAGCATTTATGGCCGTATTAAAACTTGACTAAAGTGATTAAAAAACACTTTATATACTCCATATTATTTTTGTTTTTTTTACAATTAAATGTAAATGCTCAAGATGCAGGACAAACATATTCTGTTCGTACGAAATATAATATTAAATACGCACAAAAAAAAGATTATAAAAATCGAGATATTAAATTATATCTCGATTTTTATTTTCCTAATAACGACTCTTTAAAAAATACACCCATCCTTTTTTTTGCGCATGGAGGTGGCTTTGTGTTAGGAAATAAAAATGCCCCTGTTAGCTCAACCATATGCTACAGGATGGCACAATTAGGTTACGCAAGTATTTCCATAAACTACAGACTTGGATATAATACAAAATTGAGTAAATCTGAAGAAGCAAAAAGAACGCTTGTAAGGGCTATGGAAGATTTCTCTGATGCAATACAATTTGTTAAAGATTCATTATTAAGGCATAATATTGATACAAACAATATTATCATTGGCGGAAGTTCTGCAGGAGCAATTATCGCTTTAGAATTAGCTTACAATAATGAAAATAAAGAATTAATTAAAGCTTCTGAACAAATAAACATAAACCCATTAAAATTTAAAAAACATAATTATCAAAGTGTCGTAAGTTTATGTGGTGCAATGAGCACACCAATAAAAAAAAATAAGGATATACCATTAATAAGCGTTCATGGAACAAATGACAAACTTGTACCATTTTACAAAGGGGTATCAGAACCAATAAGAATGTTTGGTTTTCAACATATACCTAAAGATACACTATATGGAGATGCTTATTTAATAAATCAACTTAATAATAAAGAGAAAATTGGGTTTCTACATACGTTTAAAGATGCAAAACACATCCCATATGAACCAATGCTTTACCCCAATAAATACGAGGCTTATTTAGATTCAACAATTTTTTTTATTGCCAAACAATTAAACAAGTTTAATAAAAAAACAATTGAAGTGACCACGACAAAACAAACCTCAACAATTGATTACAATATAAATACAAAAAATATATTAGTAATATCCCCTGTTAACAAATCATTTAAAAAAATAACTGCCGAAATTACACTAAAAAACAGAAAAAAAATCAACCTTAAAACATATAGAAATTACGGGTACTTTTTCTCAAAAAAGGAAATTAATTTTATTGACGAAATCGACTCCATAAAGTTTAAAACAAAATAAGTTTTATATCTTAATATATTGTTTTTTTATTGATTTCATTATTATCTTCATGAAAAATACTTGAATAGATTATGAATCAAGAAGAAACTATTAATAAACCTAAAATTAGATTACGTAAAGTAATTAAAATATTAAGCTGGGTTCTTTTTAGTTTTATTATTCTTTTCATCTCTATATTTATAATTGTTTTCACCTATGAAACAGAAATCACTAATAAAGTTTTAGATAAATTAAATAAATCTATTAATGGAGAAATTACGATTAGTAGTTTACAAGTTGATCCATTTAAACAATACCCTAACATAAGCATTGATTTAAAAGGCACTCACATAAAAAATTCTAATAAAAAAACCATTATAAAAGTAGATGCTTTTTATATAGGTTTTGATGTAATAGAGATACTAAAAGGAACTTATGATATTAAAGAAATTACATTAGAAAAAGGTATTATAAATATAATAAATGATAAAGATGGGTTAAATATTGAAAATATATTTCCTATTGATACCTCTATTACTGAAAAAGAAATTGACAAGAATAATAAGCCTATCACCTTAACTTTAAAACAATTAAACTTAGAGGACGTTACGATTTCATATGTTGATAAAATCAAAAAAGAAAATTTGTCAATTCAAATTGATAAAATTGAAACAAATATAGATTACAATATTATCAAAGATATCGTTAATCTTAATTTTGAAACAGAGTTTCAACTATTGAAAACATCTTCGTTAGAAGATAAAAACATCTTAAATAAAAAAATTAATCTAGAAACAAAACTAAAGTATAATTTAAAATCAAATTATTTAGATTTACAAGAGTTTAAATTAAAAACTTTAATAAGCTCATTAAATGCTAAAGGATCCATTAATTTAAAAAATGAAAACCTTCAGGATGTTAAAATAATATTAAACATAAATGATATTAATAAATTAAAACCAATTATTGATCAATACATTCCCTCTAGCTTAGATATAATTAAATACCATAGTTATAAAGGTAAAATTAGAGTCAATTTAATAATAAATGGATCGTTTAATAACCCAAATATTGAGGCTAATACTAGAATAGAAAAATTTTCATTAAAAAATAAAGCATCCAATTTAAATATTTATGAGTTAACTACAGAAATAATTTTTAAAGGCAAGCCATTAGACAGCTTATTTGATCCAGAGATTAATATTGAAAATTTAAAATTAAATACAAATTTTTTAATTTTAGATGGTAAGTTAAAAATGAAAAACCGGAATTATACAAGTGCAGATATAAAACTTTCGATAACAGATTTAAATGCACTAAAAAACAATTTTAATATTTATGAATTGAATGGGTACAATGTTGATGAGGTTTATTTAAAAATTAAATTTAGAGGTTTAGATGTTTTTAATGAAAATATTATTTCAAAAATATTAGATGAGCATATTGAGTTAGATGTTGTTAATTTGAGAATAAATAACAATAATTTTCCTGTTAAAATTAAGAGAGGAGATGTTCAACTTTACATAAAAAATAATAATTTAGATATACCAATATTAAACCTAAAAACTGAAAAATCAGATTTTGATATCAAATTTAACTTAAATAATTTAAAAAGTTTTACAAAAAATAAAGACGATATTTTCAATGCTAATTTAAAAATTAAATCCAAAAAACTTGAGTTGAATGAGTTTTTATATTTTGATAGTTTAATAGATAATAAGTATGGAGATGTTTTTTATAACACAGAATTAGATTTTAATTTAAAATCTAATTATAATGATTGTGTAAATTATCAATACATCCCAAAGGGTGAATTTAACTTAAATAAGTTTACAACAAAACCAGACCATTTATTCAGTGAAATAAAAGAGATAAGCACTAAAGTTTTTATTGATGATAGTACCATAAAAATTAATGACTTTACTTTTCTTATCGGACATTCCGATATTCATATTAATTCATCGATGTCTAATTATGAATCTATATTTAACGATAAAAATGATTCTAAATTTAGAATTAAAAAAACAATAACAGCAAAAGATATTTACACAGAAGATTTTAATTACTTTGATGGTAAAAAAATCATTCACAAGGATTATGATCATGAAGATATCAGGAATTTACACACAACAATAGATTTCGAAATTAATATGAAAGATATTAACGAAGGAGTTAAAAATATTCCAGATTTAAAATTTAAAATTGATCATTTAAACTTAGAGTTGCCTAATAGAAATTTTATACTAGACAGTACCGTTCTTGAATTAAATAGCTTAAACGATAATATTTTCATTACTGATATCCATTCACACTTTGGTAACTCAAACATTAAAATTAATGGTGAACTAATTCAGCCTTTTACTTATTTAGAAGGACATAGAAAAGATGATATTAAAATTAATATAGAGAGTAAAAATATAGATGTAGATCAAATATTCACATTTACAACTACAGAATATCAAAAAAAAATTGAACAAAAAAGATTAGATACTAATAAAAGAAAAAAAGTTAAAACTGATACTAACCTTTTTAATATAACCAAAGTAAAATTCCCTAACATTAAACTAAATACCAATTTAAAAAAAGTGGTTTATAATGGGTCCAATATTGAAAACTTCATAGCTGAAATAAACTCATACGAAGATAGAAGTATAACAATTCCAGTGTTTAAAATGGGAATAGCTGGAGGTCAGTTAAAAATAAATAACTATCAGAATAAAAACCCTTTTACATTTGAAGCAAGTGATGAGAAAAACATATCTGCTAAAGGGATTATTCAATTCAATAAATTAAATCTTGACGAATTATTTAAATTGGCTGATAATTTAGATCAAAACTACTTAACAAGTGAAAATATTAAAGGATATATAAGTGATGGAGTTACATTAAATAAACTTTACTTTTTTCCTGATTTAAGTCCTGACCTCCAACGTACAGTTATAAAACTACCAGTTTCATTAAAAGATGGAGCATTTATTGATTTTAAATATTTGGAAATAACTCTTGAAAATTACTTTAAATCTACAGATTTTTCATATTTTCCATTCAATGATTTAGATGGTTCATATATTATTGAAAATGGTATATTTTCCATACCTAATGCAAAAATAAGTTCTAAAATTGGTAATTTTCAAATAGAAGGTGATTTTGGACTTGAGAATAATAAGATAAATTTTGTTATGCAAATACCAGCTAGTGCAAAAATAAATGCTTTTACTAATTATGTAGGAATTCGAAATGAAGAGAAAGCGAATGAAATACAATATAAAAAAGTAA
>CALTNV010000110.1 GCA_943845485.1 uncultured Flavobacteriales bacterium
TCTAAATATGGTAACAATTTTGTAAAAACGATGTTGCGATTGGGTAAGGAGCGCGATGAGTTGAGTGTGGTGGCGGACCAAATAGGTACACCAACGCATGCCGCAGATTTGGCTAAGTCCATATTAACTATATTAGCTAAAATTAAAAATGAGGAGGTTGCGTTGTTTCATTACTCAAATGAAGGGGTGTGTAGTTGGTTCGATTTTGCGAAGGCAATTTTTGAGATAAATGGAATGGATATAAAATTGAGTCCAATTGAATCAAAAGCATACCCAACACCTGCAGAAAGACCATTTTACTCGGTATTGAATAAAACTAAAATAAAAGAAAAGTTTGAGTTAGATATTCCTTACTGGAAAAAAAGTTTAGAGAAACAAATTCTATTGAAAGATTTGGGAAAATAAAAAAATAAAGACTAATATGAAAATACTAGATTGTACTATTAGAGATGGTGGTTACTACACCAATTGGGATTTTGACCAAAATTTAATTACCGAATATTGTAAATCTATGGAGGAACTTCCAATAGAATATATTGAAGTTGGTTATAGAAGTATTCCTTTAAAAGGATATTTAGGAAAATATTTTTATTGTCCTATATATGTTTTAGAAGAACTAAAAAGCTTAATGCCTTCAAAAAAATTGGTAATTATATTAAATGAAAAAGATATAAGGGCAGAGCATGTTGACGACTTATTGCTTCCAATCAAGCCTTACGTTACACTAATTAGAATGGCTGTAGACCCTAATAATTTTGAACGAGCTATAGTATTAGCAAAAGCTGTAAAAGCATTAGGTTTTGAGGTTGCTTTTAATGTAATGTATATGTCTAATTGGAAAAAAGATCCTTCTTTCTTGGACTTATTAAAAGGGTTGGATGATACATTAGATTATTTTTACATGGTAGATTCTTTTGGAGGAATCTTACCCGATGAGGTTAGAGAAATTATACAATTAGTGAAATCAAAAACTTCTGTTGCTCTAGGTTTTCATGGTCACGATAATTTACACATGGGACTTATCAATACGATTACAGCATTGGAAGAAGGGTGTGACATAATAGATGCAACTATTACAGGAATGGGAAGAGGTGCAGGGAATTTAAAGATGGAATTATTATTAACATATTTAGAAAGTCAGCAAAAAGTTTCACTAGATTTCAATAATTTAGGAAGAGTAGTATCAAGTTTTGAAAATCTTAATAAAAAATATGGATGGGGAACTAATTTACCATATATGTTTTCTGGAGCGCACTCTTTACCTCAAAAAGAAGTAATGGAATGGGTTGGTATGAACAGGTATTCTTTATCTTCAATTTTAAATGCTTTAAATAATAAAAAGTTAATTCAAGAGGATAACGTTAAATTACCTCTTATAGAAAACAAAAAAACATACTCAAGAGCTCTGATAATAGGAGGAGGAAAATCAGCTACAAGTCAACAAAAAGCAATCGAGAAGTTTTTAACTTTTGATGAAAATGTGGTTTTAATTCACGTAGGAGCTAGAAATATAAGTGCATTTTCAAAAGTTAAAAATGATCAGTATTTTGCTTTGGTTGGTATAGAAAATCATGAATTACTGCAAGATATAACCATTTCAAACAAATGTGTTTACGGTCCTTTCCCTAGAACAATGGGAACTTCAATACCCAATGAATTGTTAGATGTATCTTTTGAATTAAAAGATATAAACTTTTCAAAAGCATCGACAGATTCTCCTTTTACAATTGCAGTGCAACTTGCATTGGATTTAGATGTAAAGGATTTTCTTTTAGTTGGTTTTGATGGATATGATATTAGTATCAATCAAAATCAATTTTTATTAGCTCAAGAAAATCAAAAAATCATTGATGATTTAGGTAAAATTGATAATGTGAGTTTGTATTCTATAAATCCTACAAAATATGAAAATATAGAATTAACTTCAATTTATAGTTTTTTAAAATGAGAACAGTAGGAGTAATACCAGCGAGATTTAAATCTTCTAGATTTCCAGGTAAACCTTTAGTTAGTTTGAACGGTGTTCCGATGATAATTAGAGTAGCTAGAATTGTTGAAAAAGCATTAGGGAAAGAAAACACTTATGTTGCAACTGATGATATTCAAATAAAAAAGTTAGTCGAAGATTTTGGATATAAAGTAGTCATGACTTCAGAAGATTGTTTAACAGGGACAGATCGTGTTTATGACTTTTCGTGTAAAGTTGATGCAGATATTTATGTTAATGTTCAAGGTGATGAGCCATTATTGGATTACAAAGAGATTATAAAATTTGTAGAAGCTAAAAAGGAAAATTTTGATTTTGTAATAAATGGTATGTGTAACATTACTGAAGATGAAGATCCTAAAAATGTAAATATTCCTAAAGTTGTCGTAAATAAAGATAATAAACTAATTTACATGTCTCGTTTACCGATACCTGGATTAAAAGATACTAGTGGTATTAATTTAAAGAAATATAAAAAGCAGGTTTGCATATATGCCTTTAATCGTTTTGAACTTGAACAATTTGGTTTACAAAACAAAAAATCTGAATGTGAAATTTTTGAAGATATAGAGATTTTAAGGTTTTTAGATTTAAACATTCCAATAAAAATGATTGAAACTAAAGAAAGTTCACTAGCTGTTGATGTAATCGAAGATGTGAGTAAAGTTGAAGAGGTTTTGTTTAAAAAGGAAGGAAAATTATGATTTTAGGTAACTATAAAAATTTATTATGGGATTTTGATGGTGTAATTATGGATTCTATGCCCATTAGGAATAATGGTTTTAAACTAGTTTTGGCAGATTATCATCCAAAAGATGTCGCTTTATTGATGAAATATCATATGGACAACGGAGGATTATCGAGGTACAATAAATTTCGTTATTTTTTTGAAAATATTTTAGGAGAACAGGTTTCTGAACAGCAAATTCAAAAATTAGCAGCTGAATTTTCAAAAATAATGTTGAAGCGATTGCTTGACGAAAGTCTATTAATAAATGATTCTGTAGCGTTTATAAAAGCAAATTATAGAAAATATCAAATGCACATAGTTTCTGGTTCTGATCAAAACGAATTAAGAATCATTTGTAAAGAATTAAATCTTGATAAATATTTTAAATCTATTAATGGTTCACCAATACCTAAAAATAATCTAGTAAAGTCATTAATAGTCTCTGAAAATTATCAACTAAATGAAACTTGTCTTATTGGCGATTCAATGAATGATTTTGAGGCAGCAAAAATTAATGGTATTAATTTTTTCGGATATAATAGCGAACAGTTCAATTGTGAAAGCTTTAATTTTATAAAATCATTTAAAGAGTGATATTAAGAAAAAAAGTTATTTTAAATGTATTAATCGAAACAATTAATAGATTTGCTATATTGTTGATTTCTTTAATATTAGCAAAAGGTCTGACTGTAGAATCCTTTGGACTATACACGTTAATGACTACAACTATTTCTATGGGACAAACTGTGATAGATTTTGGTAGCCAAAATTTTGCAGTTAAATCAATTATACAAAACAAAAGTTTTATACGTTTTCGTATTGTATTAACTGCTTTCAAATATCGAATATTAGGCTTTTTAATTTGGGCTTTGTTTGTTTCTATTTACACGTTATTCTCTAATACTGATTCCAATCTTTTTTTTTACATTATTTGGGGTGCTATTTATTTACTTAATACCGATTGGATTTTTAAAGGTATTGGTCAAATTATAAAACAATCCAAAGTATTTACTTTTTTTAATTTGTTAGCTTTAATTGGCATATTTATTTACTTCAAAACTCAGAGTATTTTACCTTATAATACTGTAGTTTATATTACAAAAATTACTCCTTTGTTATTAGGGTCAATAATTCTTTTAAATAAATTGAGAGGTTTTAACTATCCAATTTTAAGAATTGGCAAGAGTTACTTAAATAATTATAAGTTTAATAAAACCTACTTTATAGAAAATTCTTATTTCTCTTTAGGTGGTGTTTTAGCCAGAGTTTATAATGCTTCTGGTTTACTTATTCTAGGTTTTTTTATTTCAATCGAAGAAATAGGTCTTTTATCATATGCTTTTTTGGTGTATACAATATTTAGTATGGGTCGAGGAATAATTATTTCTACTTTATTCCCTTATATCTGTGATGTGGATGCAAATCGATTAAAAAATATTGTAACTAAAAGCAACCTGTTGCTAAGTGCTTTTTATTTGTTAATCTTTTTTGTAATTATAACGCCTTTTTCAGGTAATCTTTTAAATTTAATAGTTCCAAGCGGTCAATTAATAACGTCTTCAATATTGAAAAATTTTAACTTATGTTTTATTCTCATAGGAATTAATTGCTTATCGTTTTTTAATATTTCAGCGATTCAATCTATTCGT
>CALTNV010000111.1 GCA_943845485.1 uncultured Flavobacteriales bacterium
AACAATAGGTAATGCATATTCATAGGCAGAAATTGCTTTAACTTTTAAATGTTCATTCCTAATTGCTTTTATTGATGATTGATCAATATATCCATTTTTATCAAATTTAAATTCATCTACATGTTGTTTCAACTTATTGTTTTTGCCGTTACCAGAACAGCCAGCAATAATAATTGAAAATACTGACAAGAAAATTAATTTTTTGTTCATTTTTTATGGGTTTTTAGAATTTATCCTTAAAGTAACATTTACGATGTTTTTTTTTTACAAATCTTCTTTTAAATATTACATAGATATAGTAAATAGAGGTATAGGTTATCAAAATAATAGTAGGGGAGTCTTAAGTTAATTAGAAACAAATGAGGTAAATAAATATATAATAGTCTGACTTTTCAAGTCCTGTAATTTCTATAGTAAGCTATTGAGCTAAACTAAGATTAAAACTATATTAGTGTGAATAGGAAAAAAGAACCTAAAAAAATAATCAATGAAGCATGACTTAATAGTTTCTATTGTTTAATAAATTTAATAAACCCTGATAAATGTTTATTTTCTATTGCCATTATATAGATACCCTGACTTAACTTAGATACATCAATTTGGCTATTTTCTGAAACCCCTGTTAAAACTTCCTCGCCAAGCTTTGAAAAAATCCTATAATTAAAAGTACTACAATCATCACAATCAATATTTATGATTGATAACACAGGATTAGGGTAAAATTTAAGATTAGATAAGTTTTTTTTAGGAATTGATAAGGCTTGATTATCATAGCTCATCATGTAGGTCCATACAGAAGAAAAAACCACAGTGTCCAAATTAATAGGAGTGTATGAATCTGTAACTACACATCCATGAAATTTTAATGGATCATTATTAGGAATAGCTCTTGTGTAAAGTGTTTGTGTTTTTTTGTAAGGAAAAATGGTATTATCAACAAGAATGGTATCTACATTAATACCTAAGTTATTCCAAGTTGTTAAAACGGTATTAAAATTAATAAGCTCATCTTTTTCATGAATAAATGCATAATATTTTTCTACAGGTGTTAAACTGTTCCATGAAATCCAATCTGCATTTCTATTTATTAGGGGCATCCAATCCATAGAAGCAAACATCATTACCCTTTCAACCTTTTTTATTTTACCTATAATAGCCGCATGACCACCACCTTGAGAATGACCACTAATAATAATTTTATTCCATAAAATTTCATTTCCATTAAAATACTGATTCCAATTTTCAGTAGGGTAATTAGTGTGTAAATATTGTAATAGTTTTATAGTCCTTTTTTCTATGCAATTATTGCTATCCACAGAAACTTCATCATGTCTATCAATACCATCAAATATTTCAAATCTAGCTCTACTATGACAAGTTGTATCTATTGATGTTGAACAAATTGAATTGATAGCTTCTGCGTTAGGATAAGTTAATCCAATAGAGTGAAAACCTAAATTAGCAGCATGTCTTAAAATAAGTCTGGAGTTATAAGGAACTCCTCCAGTACCAGGTAAATGAATGAATAATTTATTTTTTTGACTTACATTAGAATTTATATAAATAAAATGGTAATTATTAGGTGAGATAGATAAAGAGTTTGTAGTTGATGGTCTAACAATATGTTCTGTTTGACTGAACATAATAGATGGAAAAACAACAAGTAAATAGATTAAAAACTTCATCAAAAACATATTTTAAAATATGAAAGCAATTTATAGCCAAAGTAAAGATAATCATTTTTAAAAATCTTATTAAGCTTATTGTTTAGCAATTAAAGCTGATTGAAAAACTTAAAGCACCTAAGATATTATATTTAAAAGAACTAAAATACACTATTTACAATTCTTTTATTCTTAAAAGAATCTAAATCAGATTTATTTATAATGTCTTCACAATATTTATCTATTATTTCAATTGGAAACTCACATAGATCAAGAAGCATAAAACCATCAATACAATTATTAAACTGGTGATCAACATTAAAACTTAATACTTTTGCATTTTGCTTTAAATACTTTTTTAATAAAACAGGAATGCCAATTTTATTTTGATTAATGTTTTTTATAAATTGATCAAATAAATCTATACTTGTTCTTGATAAGTTTATAATGGTGTGAATATCTATATCTGACAAGTTAACTTTATATGATTCTTTAGGTCTTATTTTTTTAGCTAATTTTCTATCGCCATGGTTTAAACTGAGATATTCCATTATAAGTTGTTTTGATAATTCAGAATATTGATTACTAACACTCACAGGGCCTATTAAATATCTATAATCATTATTTTTAACAACAAAATGGATAACAGCTTTCCATAATAAAAATAAGGGAAGGGGTTGTTTTTGATATTCTTTTCTAATAAATGATCGACCAAGTTCAATACTTTCAGTTAATATAGGGGTAAATGATTTTTTAATTTTAAAAAGTGAATTTAAATAAAACCCTTTTTTACCCAGTTGGTTTAAGATATCCTTTCCAAGTCCTATTCGATAAGAACCAATTATTTTCATAGCTTTATTATCCCAAAGAAATATGTGTTTGTAATAGATATCATATTGGTCAAGATCAATTGACTTATTTGAGCCTTCTCCAACATTTCTATATGTTTCTTCTCTTAATCTACCAATTTCTTTGATAATATGCGGAATATCTTCAAAAGAAGATATAAAGGCTTCAATATTATTTACTTGAAATAGTTTAGAACTTTTTCTTATTGATTCAATTTCACTTTTGAGTTTAACAAAATGAATTGGTTTAATAATTTCTTGTTTTTTCTGTTTGGTAATTGAATATAAATTTTGGTCTTTTAAAAATTCATGTTGTAAAGTATAAACTCTTGTTCTTAGGTACTTTCCATACTGGAATGTTGAAAATGATTTAGTAATAGTATTTTGTTCTTTTATTGAAATGATTTCTCCAATTCTTACAGTAATTTCTGAGTTTTTTTTATGTAAAATTTCTGAAGGTAGTTTTAGAGTTCTTAATTTAGGATTAATCATACCTAACATATAAAAAGAAAGGGTATTTTTACCTTCAAAATATATCGGTAATATAGGCTTATTAGCTTTTTTAATGAATTTTATAATTGATGGTTCCTATTGTTTATCGGAAACTTTTTTCTTTTTAAAATCTATGGTTGAAACTTCGCCTGCAGGAAATATTCCAAGAGGATAGTTATTATTTATATGAAGTAAGGCTCTTCTTATATTTACAATGTTTTTTTTATCTGATATATCAAAATTATTAACTGAAAAGATAACTTTTTCAATTGGGTTAATATTTTTTAATAAATAATTAGCTATGATTTTGTAATCAGGACGTTTTCTTAAAATTATATACAATAAAATTAGTCCATCAATTCCTCCTAATGGATGATTAGATATAGTTATAAATGCATCTTTTTCTGGTATCCTGTCTAAATCCTCATTTTTAATATTTATTTTTATATTTAAATCATAAAGTATTTCCTTAATAAATTCAATTGGTTTTAAATTCAAATAATTCACATATAAATTATTAATATCATCTATTTTTAATAATTGTAAAACGTATTTATTGATTAGTTTATTAGGTAAATGTTCTAATAGATCATTCTTGACTAAATTATCGTTCATGTTTTTTTAGGTTGTTAGGTTTATAACATCCAAATATACATGATTTACGATTATTCTATTTTAATTAGATTTAAACATATCATTACCTAAACATTAAGCACCTTATTAGGTTAAACATTTTTGTCTTATAATTAATATTATGTTAAATAGAATATTTAGATAAATAGCCATACTTTAAAATATGGCTATAAATATGATTAGTGTGCAGCTAAATAATCAGCTACTCCATCGTGAGTTGCATTCATTGCTTTATCACCTTTATTCCAGTTAGCTGGGCAAACTTCCCCATTTTCTTCAAAATATTGTAATGCATCAACCATTCTTAAAACTTCATCAACATTTCTTCCTAATGGAAAATTGTTAATTGTTTCATGATGTACAGTTCCTTCTTTATCAATTAAGAATAAACCTCTAAAAGCAATCATTGGTCCAGTTGCAACTAAATTAGCATCTTCGTCATAAATATATTCACCTGCTAAAGTTCCAAAAGCATCAGCAATTGTTTTATCAGTATCAGCAATTACAGGATAAGTAACGCCTTTAATACCACCATGACCTTTTTCCATTTGTAACCATCCCCAGTGAGACTCAACAGTATCAGTAGAAGCAGCAACAACAGCAACATTTCTAGATTCAAATTCAGCTAATTTTGCTTGAAAAGCATGTAATTCAGTTGGACAAACAAAAGTGAAATCTTTTGGGTAAAAGAAAAATACTACGTGCTTTTCTCCTAAATATTGATCTAATGAAAAGTTCTCTACTGTTTCTACTCCGTTAACTATAGCATCAGCTTTAAAAGAAGGTGCTTTTTTTCCTATTAATGACATAATTGTATATTTTTTATATTCAGTACAAATTTAATCATTTTATATTTTTATCTAAATTTTCATCAATTATTATTAACATAAATTAATGACAAATAATTTCATTGTATTTAACATAATCTAATCTTCTTTATTTAATCTATTAATATCAATGTTTTAATATTACTTTTGTGTATGGTGAAAAAATTAGATTTTTTTAATGTCTGCAATAAGCTTGTTGAGGAAAATATTACATCATTATCATTAAGTATTTCAGAAATGAAAGATGATTTAAATTCAGCAACTAAAAGTTCCGCTGGAGATAAACATGAAGTTGGTAGAGCAATGATGCACATTGAATTAGAAAAACAGTCTAATCATTTATCCGAATTAAATAAATCAATTCAAACACTACATTTAATCTCGTTAGATGCACAAAATAAACATCATAATATTAAACTTGGTAGTTTGATATTACTAAGTAACAATCAATTCTATTATATCAGTTTAAGTTTAGGTAAATTAAAATTTAATAATACTGATTTTTATGCAATCTCCCCTATTACTCCTTTAGCGAGTCTACTTTTGAATAAAACAGTAGGCGAACAGATTGATTTTAGAGGAAAATTATTAACTATTAAAGAATTATATTAATATGTCAACTATAAATATTCAAAACTTAGGTATCAAAACATTTAATAAAATGCAAATTGATACTTTAGACTCAATTAAAACTAATAATAATGTAATTTTACATTCTAAAACTGGAAGTGGAAAAACACTAGCTTTTTTAGCCTCTATTATTCAAGAGATTAAACCTAATGTAAAAAATGAAATTCAATCAATAGTCATAGTACCTACAAGGGAGTTAGCCCTTCAAATTGAAGAGGTTTTAAAAACCTTAAAAACACTACTTAAAATTAATGTTGCTTATGGTGGTCACTCCACTCAGATAGAGAAAAACAACTTCTCCTCTCCTCCTTCTATTTTAATTGGGACTCCTGGACGCTTAGCATACCATTGTAGAAATAACAACATAGATATTTCAGCTATTGAATTTATTGTATTGGATGAGTTTGATAAATGTTTAGAATATGGTTTTGAGAAAGATATGAAAGAAATTTTCTCATATATTAACAAAAGAAATAAACTAATATTATCTTCTGCTACAAAACTTGAAAAGCTAAATGAATTTTTAAAAATAGAAAATCATAAAGTGTTAGACTTTACCGATGGAAAAACAACTACATCTAAGGTATCTGTTAATGTGGTTGAATTTGAGCAAGAGGAAAAACTAGACGTATTGGTTGAATTAACCAATAATATTGCTGATAAATCAACCATTATTTTTTGTAATCATAGAGAAGCTGTAGATAGAATAAGTGAATATTTTTTTCACGAAAGAATTGTATTTGATCAATTTCATGGAGGAATGAAACAAGATGAAAGAGAAAGGTCTTTATTGAAATTTAGAAACGGAAGTACCAATGTTTTAATAGCTACAGATTTAGCTGCAAGAGGTATTGATGTTTCTGAAGTTGAAAATGTTGTTCATTATCAATTACCATTAAAGCAAGATGCTTTTATTCATAGAAATGGAAGAACTGGAAGAGTTGAAGCTTCTGGTAATGTTTTTATTATGAAAATAAAAAACTTAGCACTACCAACATTTATGGAGATTTCTGATTATGAAGATTTTATACCTTCTACTAAGAAATCAAAAAATATCATTCCAGAAATGAAGACTTTATATGTAGATAAAGGAAAAAAAGATAAGGTTAATAAAATTGATTTAGTAGGTTTCTTTTTTAAACAAACAGGAATTGATAAAAATGATTTAGGAAAAATAAATGTACTTGATCATTCTTCTTTTGTAGCCGTAAATAGATATATAGCTAACGATGTTGTTAAAAGTGCAAAGGGAAAGAAAATAAAAGGTAAAAATGTTAACATTAAATTAAGTAAATAGAATAAAATTAATTGTAAAGCTTTAGAAAAACTTAAAACACGAAAATTATTCCGTTAAAATTTTTAATATTTCCATTCTTTTTTTTAATAATTTTTTAATTAACTCATTTTTAGTATACCATAACCAAAAAAATCTCAATCTTTTTTTGGTTATGCTTACCCAATTTCCATAATTTAAAGCAAAATAGCCTGTTAATGGCATACTAAAAATATATAAAACTAAATATGCGTAATCTTTGGTAAATTGATAAAATATAATTGTTAATATTAAATAATATATAGGAAATAATATTAAACCAAAAATAGTTCTAACACTACTATAATATTCAACTTCTTTAGTAATTTTTTTGGTTATTAAATTAACCACCCTATAAGGGATAAAATTATTAATGAGTCCATAAATATAAACTGTAGAACCGATTATAAATGGGATGAAATAGACGATTGAAATTTTTAAAAAATTTATCTTGTTATTCTTGAAAAAGAAAATGCTATTTGATAAATTTAGTTTGTCTAAATATTTATTAAATAATATTAAATCTTTATTTAATAAGTTATACTTTTTAATGTTGTTTTCTTTTAGATATTTAAGTTTAATTAAAATAACATTTGATTTAAAAACGAATGAATCAACATTCTCTTTATCCAATATTCCTTGAGGAGCCTCCCCTTCTAAAATTAAAAAGGCCTCCATTTTTTTTACCAATGTATCTTGATCTTGATCTTCTGTAATTACAATAAGTTTTTCAAGTCGTTCTTGAATTTCATTAGTAATAGAAGTAACGGTTTTCCTTTCATTATCAATGATTTCACTTTTATAATCTTGAATGGAAATAACATTTCCAATTTCAATTAAAATTTTACTTCTAAATGTGTGACCATCTGTATAATTAATTCCTACTGGCAAAATTTTAACAGGTAAATCAAACTCATTTCTTTTACAAGATTCAATTGCAATTCGTGCTGCTCCTGTTTTTAAAGGTCTTAATCGTCTTTCTGGATAAGATGTCCCTTCAGGAAAAATTAATAATACATCTTTATTTTCTAAAATTTTATAGGATTCTTCTAAACTATCATGATTGTTAATAACATCAACTTTTTTATCCCCTTTTCTAACAATAGGAACTAATTTTAGTTTCTTTAATAACCATCTTTTAGCTGGAGTATTAAAAAATGTTGCCTTTGCCATAAAATGTAAAGGTCGCTTTAAAATAAAAGCTACCATCCAAGCATCCATAAGAGTATTTGGATGATTAGCAACAATTAACAGAGGTCCTTTCTTTGGGATATTCCCTTTGTTGTTTACCTTTATTTCTTTATAATACGTTTGAATACCAATACCTAGTATAAACTTTAATGTTTGATATATCATATAAAAAATATTTACTATGGTAATAGTAATATATGAAATTTTAATAACATAAAAAAGCAGCTAATTAAATCATTAGCTGCTTTTTTATGTTAAAAATATAGGAAGTTTTAATTTTTTATAGGAGTTTGCTTTAGCACTTCTTTTAAATATTCCCAAAATTTTTGAACAGAAGCTATATCTACTTTCTCATCTGGAGAATGAGGGTTTCTTATTGTTGGTCCAAAAGAAATCATATCTAATTGTGGATATCTAGATCCTAAAATACCACACTCTAAACCTGCATGACAAGCCATTACCTTCGGATCTTCATTAAATAAACCAATATAAATATCTTTCATAACAGATAAAATTGGAGATTCAGAATTTGGTGCCCATCCTGGATATGATCCTGTATATTCAACATCAGCACCTATTAAATTAAATACACCTCCAACTTTATAAGCTACATCCATTTTTGAAGATTCCACAGAACTTCTTTGGAGAGATTGAGACATAAATTCACCATTTGATAAAAGTACACGTGCTAAACTTGAAGAAGCTTCAACTAAGCCTTCAATCTCAGGACTCATTCTATACACTCCATTAAAAACAGCTTTTAAAGCATTTACGATTTTAACTTGGTCTTCTTTAAGCATTACTTTTTTAGGTAATACTGTTTTTGTAAATTCAACCGCTAATGAAGGATCACTTTTAGCGTGTTCTTTTTTTATTTCTTCCGTTAAAGTATTTACAACTTTATTTACGCTATCAACATCTTCATTAGAAATTACTACTGTTAAAACAGCTTCTCTAGGTATTGCATTTCTTAAACTACCACCATCAAAAGATGCTAAATTAACATCATTTTCTAAACTAATTTCATTTAATAACCTATTAGCTAATAGGTTTGCATTTCCTCTCCCTAAATGAATATCCATTCCAGAATGCCCTCCTTTTAATCCTTTAACAGTTAAATTAAAAGCTGTTGAATTAGTAGGTGTGTCAATTTCTGTATATTTCCACTTAACGTTAGTATCAATTCCACCAGCACAACCAACAGAAAGCTCATCATCATCTTCAGTATCTAAATTCAAAAGAATTTCACCATCTAACAAACCAGTTTCTAATCCAAATGCTCCCGTCATTCCCGTTTCTTCATCTATGGTAAACAAAGCTTCTAATGCCGGATGTTCAACAGTAGTGCTAGCTAATAATGTCATTATTGTAGCAACTCCCATTCCGTTATCAGCGCCTAAAGTAGTTCCGTTTGCAGTGACCCAATCACCATCAATAAACGACTCAATACCCTGGGTAGCAAAATCAAAATTGGTATCGTTGTTTTTTTGGTGAACCATATCTAAATGAGATTGTAAAACAACTACTTTTCGATTTTCAAACCCTTTTGTTGCTGGTTTTTTTATAATAACATTTCCAGTTTTATCAACAATTGTTTCAAAATTTAATTTTTCACCAAAGTTTTTAATGAAAGCTATAACTTCTTCTTCTTTTTTTGATGCTCTAGGAACAGCGTTTAAATCTTCAAAATTATTCCAGATTTCTTTCGGTTCTAAACTTCTAACGTCTTTACTCATAATATTTTACTTAATAATTTTAAATTCTATTCTCCTATTCTCTTGCCTATTCAAACTATCAGTATTAGGAACAAGTGGTGAATTTTCTCCATACCCCTTAAAAATCAATCTGCTTTTAGCAATCCTACTTTGTTCTATATATAAAGATACTTCTTTTGCTCTTAAGTTGGATAACTTTAAATTATCAATTTCCGTACCAACATCATCAGTATGTCCTTGAATTTCAATTTTTAAGCCTTTGTTTTCCTTTAAAAACATTACTAATTTATCAAGCTCAATAAATGAAGCTTCTTTTAATTCATATTTTCCAGAATCAAAATATATATTCTTTAAAATGAAGGAAGCTCCAATTTTAATAGGTGTTAAAAATATTTCTTTGTAATAATGATTTTTACTACTGTCTAATTCATTTACTTTAATTTGTTCAGAATAAGGTAAGTACCCTTTTTTAATAATTGTTAATCCAAAATCATTTATACTTGGTAAAGTAATTAAAAACTCTCCCGTATAATTATTTGATTGAATATTAGCAATGGAAAGTTGATTATCAATATTAAATAACTCACATTGAGCACCTAATTTTGTTTTTGTGTATTTATCATAAATAATGCCTTTAAAGTAAAATACTTTATTTGGTTTTAAATGGTCAGGTAATTTAAAAGTGTATAAATCTAAGCCACCAAAGGTACCTACTCTATCAGAAGCTATATATGCTAAACTACCATTAGGTGAAACTAAAATTGAGTTTTCATTTTCGAAGGTGTTTATAGGATATCCAAGATTTATAGCTTGTTGCCACTCTCCATCCTCATCTTTTCTGGCCATAAAAACATCTAAACCACCCATACCTGGAAAACCATCTGATGAAAAATAAAGTGTTTGATTATCTGGATGAATAAAAACAGATTGTTCTCTCCCTTTAGAATTAATAGTTTCTGGCAATTTTACAGGTACTGACCAAGTCATATCATCTAATAACTCTGAAGTATAAATATCTAACATTCTCCCTTTATTCGTTCTCACACCTCTTACAAAATAAAGTGTTCTTCCGTTTGAGGAAAAAGAAGGTTGAGTTTCCCAATTACCAGAATTTATGTTAGGTCCCATGTTTTTTGGAGAAGACCAGCTATTTTCAGACATTCTAAAAGAGTAATATAAATCACATGATCCATAACCATCTCTATCATTAGGGTAACCATAAAGGGTTTCACAAGCAGTAAATATTAACATATTACCATCGGTACTTAAGGTTCCTGCCCCTTCATTAAACTTATCTTTATTTATATTAGTACCCAAGCTTATGGCATTTTTCCATTTATCATTTTCGTCTTTAATTGACAAATAAAAATCTTCTTGAAAACCATTTTTATTCCTATCATTTATTAACTCAGTATTTATGACTCTTCTGGTAAATAATATCATTTTATTATCAACCGTTAAGGTTGGAAAATACTCGTCAAATTCTGAATTAATTGCACTACCTAAATTTATAAGTTCAATATTAACAGGTGTTTTAATTGCTTCTTTTGCAAAAGGTATATTTTGTAAAATTTGGTCAACTTCACCTAATAAATCTCCTCTATACCTATCTCTGGTGATATTATCTAAAAATAATTTCCCATAATATTCTGACTCTTCAAAATTTAGGCTCTCGTAAAAGTACTTGCATAGTTTACCTGAACTAACATAATTTTTTTCAGGATCTATTTCAATTGCCTTTTTAAGATTACCAATAGCAAGTTTAAGATTACCTCTTTTCAAATAAATATTTCCAAGTAATTTATATGCTTCTGCAAATTTATCATCTTCACCAATAGCGTCTTCTAAATAGGTTATTGCTTTATCATATTTATATTCACTATAATTAATTAAAGCCTTATTAAAATTTTTTTGCGCTTTAGGATTAACTGAGTAGCTCTGTGAAAGAGTATTAAAAGAAATTAAAATAAAAAATATAAGTATTGTGTTTATTTTAGTCATTTAAAATAAATTTTAATGTTTCATTAACCAATAAACTTGCTTCCTCTGGTAAATCTCCATCAAATGGATGAGAAGTATTAAAAACATGATTGGCATTTTTAATTTCAAAATATTTAGCATGGGCTACTTTTGATTTTATAAGTAATGCCTCTTCTTTTAGCACTGTTTCATCTAATTCAGCATGTACTACAAGAATTGGTTTTTTTAGTTTGTTTAATATACTAGGAATATCAAACCGATTTTTATTTTTAACAAAATCTTCATAAAATTGATACTTTAAAGGCATTTGTTGTTTGGTTCGTGAATTTTCAATAAAAACCACTTTATTTTTTTTCCAATAAGCTAAAGCCTCTGCATCATTAAATCTTTTTTCAAAGTCAGAAACACCAGCCCAAGTAACTATTTTAGTTATCTTATTATGATGATATCCTTCGGTTATGGCAACGCCACCTCCTCTACTATGGCCAATTAAAGTGATGTTTTTTGTGTCAATAATAGTATTAATTTCTTTATTAGTTAAAAGTTCATCTATAACTGTTTGAACATCAAAAATTTCTTTAGAATAGTTATTTTCTGAAAAAGCTTCTAAATCTGGAAAATCAATGGGGTTTTCAACAGTTCCTCCATTATGACTAAAATTCATTTTACAAAATACAACATGTTGAGATGTAAACAATTTGGCTATTTCATCCCAAGCACCCCAATCTTTGTATCCTTTAAAACCATGAAGTAAAATAACTAATGGTAGTTTACGATGAACCACTGAACCTTTGGGGATAAAAATATCATATAAACTTAATCTATTATCTGCTCCCGTATAAATATTATTCTTTAAAATTTTCATATATTATAATACTTTAAAATAAACCACTCTATACCAAACGAAATAACTATCATTATTAATAAATACCAATAATTAATGATTAACTTATTTTCTACACTTACTTCATTTACTGATGTTTTATCAAAGTTTTGATTAATATAATTGATTATATTTTGGGTATTTAAGCCTGGAAAATACTTCCCATTACTATTTTTAGCTATTTTTTTGAGCATGATAGAATCACTTTCAGAAACTAAAAATTCTTCAAAATAATCTTTAACTGTAAACTTTCCTTCTTTACTTATTCTTTTTCCATTAAGCTTTGTAAAAACTTCAATATTATAATTTCCTTGATTTAAGTTTTTTACAATTGTTGTATATTTTCCGTTATTCTCTTTAAGAGGAAAGCTTAATTCTTCAACCTCTTTAGATGAGATATTACAAAAAACATCTAAACCAGTAATAAACTCATTACTATTGCTTAAAGTTTTAACAGAAACTGAAAAAGGCTCACCTTTTGTTACTACTTGATTATATAACAACTGTATTCTCTCGTCTTTACTTTGTTGTAAACTACTTACTATTAAATCTTTAAAAACGGACTCTATTTGTTTATTTTCATTAAAACGCAGTGCCCACAACTTACTAAGAGAGGTTAAAATTTTACGTGGAGATGAAAATTCACGATAAAGAATAACTGGAACATTATTTGAGTAAACAATTGGTGTACTAACATTTACATCTTTAAACTGAAGAGGGACGTAATTAATAGAAGGATAAACAGTTATCTGTTCAATTGAAAAGTTTAATAAATTAAAAGTTTTATTAAATTCAAAAGTCTTTATTGTACTAATATCATTTAAATTATCTACACCAAAATTTTCTTTAATCATGCCAAGATAATTTTCTTTTGAATTATAGGCAATCAATGCTAAATAAGGAATGTTTTTGTTAGTTAAAAACTCTTGAACATCAATACTTTTTTGGGAAGTGAAAATATCATATAAAATATAAAATTCATTTTTATTTATTGATTTATGATTAAATGTCTTGAAATTTTTAAACTCAAAAACAATTGAAGTGTTTTCTTGAAAAAGACGGCTAAAATACTGAATATCAGGACTTATATACTCATATAACAAAACTACTTTTTTTCGATCTTGATAAGTTTGCACATAAAATACATTATTGTTGTTTAATGTATTTTGTTCTCCAGCTAATGCAGTTACTTTAACCTCATACTTATCATAACCAATTTTGTTTGATTTGACATTAAAGTCGGTTGAAACATTTCTCTTTGAGTTAACTGATACTTTTTTAACTTTTAAAAGTTTATCGTTTTTATACAAACAAACTTTTACTGATTCATCATCAACCTTTGTTAACTCTAACAAAACATCTATAGATAAGGTTTCATTTAATTCAATTTTATTATCAGCTTTAACATCATAAATAGAAATATCTTTTAACGGAGTTAAGCGTCCAACATTAGTGGTAATTATAGGGAAAAAAGCTTGACTTGAAGTAAACAAAGGTAACTCCCCATAATTATGAACTCCATCTGAAAATAAAATAGCTCCAACGGTATTCTCTCCTTTTTCATGATTAATTAAATAATCAATTGGTAAAGAAATATTAGTATGTTGGCCGTTTATTAAACTATCTGTTTTTAAATGAATCTTTTTATCAAAATACACTGTTTTAATATCAAATTCATTTTTTAAGGTTGATTTTAATTCATCAATCTTAAAAAATAAACTGTCCTTATGAATCCCTAAATTAATTGATTCTGATTGATCTATTAAAAAACTAATAGAAGGTTTTTTAATCTGATTATTGATTTTTGAACAGATGGCTCTAGTAAAAGAAATAAAATCATCAAT
>CALTNV010000112.1 GCA_943845485.1 uncultured Flavobacteriales bacterium
CTGATAGACCAGGATTAGTCCATAGATTAGATAAACACACTACTGGTATTATGGTAATGGCTAAAACAGAGGAGGCATTATCTAATTTAGGAAAGCAATTTTTTGATAGAACTACTGAAAGAAGGTACCACGCTTTAGTATGGGGTGATTTCAAAGAAGAAGAAGGAACGATAACTGGAAATATAGGTAGATCTTTAAAGAATCGTAAAATTATGGATATTTTTCCTGATGGTGACTATGGGAAACATGCTGTAACTCATTATAAAGTATTAAAAAGATTTGGTTATGTAACTTTAGTTGAGTGTAAGTTAGAAACTGGTAGAACTCATCAAATTAGAGCTCATATGAAAAGTATTGGTCACCCTTTATTTAACGATATTGAATATGGTGGCGATAAAATTTTAAAAGGGACAACATTTACAAAATATAAGCAGTTTGTAAATAATTGTTTTAAGTTGTTGCCTGGTCAAGCATTACATGCCAAAACACTTGGTTTTACTCACCCTAAAACAAAAGAATTTATTCAGTTTAATTCAGAATTACCTGATGGATTTGAACAAGTTTTAACAAAATGGGATGAGTATAGTAAACACGTAAAATAACCAATATTTAATATTAGAAAGGATAACCTATACCAATATTTAGGTTGATAAAAGGTTTGTAATAATCTAAATTACCAGTTCCATCAGAGGGATGATTGGAATTGTATTCATCAATCATATTATTATAGTTTGTTTTGGATTGCCACACCCATCTTTCCCCCTTACTAAGAGATGGGTCATATGTTTGAATAGCAGTATCAAAACGCAATACAAATACTTTTAAATTAACCCTTAATCCTGCACCTGTACCTATGGCAATTTGCTTATAAAAAGTATTAAAATCAAATACAGCATTTAATTTATCTTCAGCATCTTTCTTGACTAGCCAAATATTTCCTGCATCAACAAAAACGGCTCCTTCAATCAAATCAATTAGTTTAAATCTATATTCCGCATTAAACTCTAATTTTATATCACCTAGTTTATCATACTGTCTAATCGTATCAGTATATGCTCCAGGTCCTAATGTTCTTGCTTGCCAGGCTCTAATATCATTTGCTCCACCAGCTGTAAAAGCTTTTTCAAAAGGAATAACTTCACTGTTTTTTAGAGGAAGGGCAAAACCGAATGAAAATCGGAATGCATATTTATTTTTATCATCATAATTAAAGTGATACCTAAGGTCGTCATTTAATTTGAAAAAGTTAGCAATAGGAACTTTATTAATCAAATAACTACCAGTAGTGTCCTGCTTTAAATTTAAACTTTTTGACAAGTTAGTGATCATAATACCTGCTAATTCAATGTTTGAATAATTATACCAGTTATGTCTTTTTTCTTTAAATGTTTCATTAGATAAATAGTATAATGAATATGATGTTGATGGTATAAAATTATCTTGGTAACTACTAACAATTAATGGGTCATTAATTGTTTTAAGAAATTCATCAAAAGAATCAGATTTCTCAATGTTAATATAACTAACATTAATTGGTGTAAATTGATGTTTAAAATGTTTATTTTGATTCCATTGGTAGGATATTAATCCTGAAGAAAGTGTTCTTTTATAATCTGTTCTATCTTGATAATTATAAAGTAAGGTTAGCATTGTTTTTGGAGCAATTTGTTTCTTTAGCTTATTAAGTTTAAATGGTAATAAAAACTTAGGGAATATTAAGGATAGTTCAGGGCTAATTTCTATAGTATTTGGAGAAAACCCACCATTATTATCCTCTTCTGTATCTGTAATCGTTCTTACAGCTTCAATACCCGCTGAAATTTTGAATTGAAGTATTTCTGCACCATTAAATAAATTATGATTATTTAAACTAAACGCTACGTTGGCTCCTAATCCACCATCCCTTACGGTACCATTTGTTTCAATAGAATAAATGTTTTTTTTCTTAGATTCTAATATGATATCAATGTTAAGTAAATGATTTCCCTCTTTTAATTCTTTTGGTAAAATTTCAATACGTCTAAATACTCCTAGAGCATTAAGAGTTCTGTAGGTGTTTATAATTTGTTTATAATTAAAGTTTTTAGTTGAGTTGATAAAAATTTTACTCATTAATAACTTAGGTGTGTAGTTTAGTTTTCCTTTATAGAATATATGGTAAGTATTAAACTTGTCTTTTGTAATTTGTTCAGTTAACAGTGAGTCTTCAATATTACAATCAACATATATATTTAGAGATTTAATTTTGTATATGGGATGAATAATTTCAGTACTATCTTTATTTGTAATAAAATCATTTACAATTAATTTTACATTTAATTTATGATCTTTTAGTGTAGAGTCAATGTTGTAAGTAATATAATTTTTATTAAACTTATAATATCCCTCATTTTTTAAATATTCCGTTATTCTTATTCGTTCATTTTCAAAATCTTCTTTATTGTAAATTTCCCCCTTTTTAATAAGCGATTTATTTTTAATAGCTTCAATTCTTTTTTTAATATTATTATCACTAATTGAATAGCTTACAGAGTCAATGCTATAAGGTGTTTTTTTTATAATAGAATAGTTGATATTAACTTTCTTATTAAAAGTATCAATACTGTAATTTGTAGTAGAATTAAAATACCCTTTAGTAAATAATAAGTTTGTTATTTTTTTATTGTTTTTTTGAACAGCTAAGCTATCTAACAATACAGGGCTTTCACCAACAACTTCAGTTAGCCACTGGTTAAATGTTGGTTTATAAGTTTTAGGTTTAAACTTTTTATAAGATTTTTTTTTCGTTTTATTAGCTATTTTCTTTTCATATTTAGCCTTTTTTAATTCATATTTTTCTTTTTTCTTAATGTTTGTTTGATATAGTTCTTGTTTTTTTTGGTTGATGTTTTTTTTAAGGTTTTTTGTATCTCCTAAATAGTACATTTGTAAATAAAACCGGTAGAAACCAAATATTTTTCTATTAGTGTAAGGGTATAAAATTTCTTCAACCTCAGATTTTGTAATGTTTTTATAGATGTTTTTGTTTTCAAAAGATACTTTGTAATTATTTATAAGATATTTATTTTTTCCAATTTTTTTAGTGGGACTACATCCAAAAATTATTAATGTTATAAACCACAAGAAAACAAAGCGCATCAAAGCACTAGCTTTATTCAATTTTAGAAGGTTAATAACAGTTTTCAATATTAATTTTATTTAACTTTGTAAAATATAAACAAATAATAACATTATACCGATGTTAACACCTACAAAAGCAAGTTTAAAATTCATAAAAAGTTTACATCTTAAAAAGAATAGAGACAAAAATAATTGTTTTATTGTTGAAGGAGAAAAGCTTTTGCAAGAAGTTGTTAATAATTCTTTAACATCGATAAAAGAAATCTATTCTATTGATGATTCATTTGCTAACTTACCGTGTGATGTTTTTAGTGTTAAGGAAAAAGAATTGCAACAAATTTCTAATTTAAAAACAGCTAATAAGCATTTAGCTGTTGTTGAAATTAAAAATGAAGATAAGATAGATAAATCTTTTTTTGATAATGGATTACATCTTGTTTTAGATAATGTAAAAGATCCCGGTAATTTAGGAACGATTATTAGAATTGCAGATTGGTTTGGCATTAAAAGTATAGTCTGTAGTGAAAACACTGTAGATGTTTATAATCCAAAAGTAGTTCAATCAACAATGGGGGCGATATTTAGAATACCTGTTTTATATAAAAATTTAAATACCTTTTTTGATAACCATCAATCTTCTCCTATTTTTGTTACAGATTTATTAGGAGATAATATTTATGAAAATGACCATTTATCTTCACAAAAGGGATTTATTATTATGGGAAGTGAATCTCACGGTGTTTCCGAAGAATTAAAAAAATATGCAGATTTTAAAATAAAAATACCATCTTATGGTAAAGCAGAATCATTAAATGTTGGTGTAGCAACAGGTGTTATTTGTGCTGAATTTAAAAGAAGGGGCTAATTACTTACCTAATTATTATTTCTATGATACAATTCTGACCAATTTCTTTATGAAGTAAATCAATAATTTTAGATTTACCCATATTTAATTCATTTTTAATAATAGGAGAGTCAATTTTAAGAGTTAAAACACCATTTTTTAAATTAATGTTTTTTGTTTTTTGAGCAATGAATGTGCCCATTACTTTTTCCCAATGCTCCTTAATGTTTATTTCAAATATTTTTGATTTTATATTTATTGAATCTAAATATTTATTAATTAATTCTTTTAAAGGCGTACCGTCATTATCTCTAGCCATATATATTATAATTTATACATCTGAAAAGGAAAGTTTTTTTGATTTAAAACATCTTCTAACCTTTTATTTTCAGTGTGAGTAATAAAAATTTGACCAATATCATCCGACATTGCCAACTCTAATAAATTCGAAACTCTCTTTTCATCTAATTTATCAAAAATATCATCTAATAATAAAATTGGTTTTGTGTTTGTTTTTTCTTTCAGGAAAAAATATTTTGCAAGTTTCAGTGCAATCAAATATGATTTTTGTTGACCTTGAGATCCATATTTTTTTATGTTTTTACCATCAATTAAAAACTCTAAGTCATCTTTATGAATTCCAATATTTGTATAAGTTAGTATTCTATCTTTTTCAATGTTTTGTGAGTATAATAAATCTAAATCTCCTTCAATATTTGTTTTTAATGTTAAAGTTGATACTTCTTTTTTATTACTAATATCTGCATAAAAAGAATTAAATAGTTCATTAAATTCATTCACAAATAACACCCTTTTTTTATTTATTTTTTCACAAAGATCTATTAATGGGAGTGTCCATATCTCTAATAACTCGGCATCAAAAGTTCTGTCTTCTTTAAATTTTTTTAATAAAAAGTTTCTTTGCTTAAGTGCTTTATTATATTCAATTAAATTAAACAAATATTGTTTGTCATATTGAGAAATAATTGAATCTAAAAACTTACGTCTTGTTTCACTACCTTCAGTAATTAAATTACTATCATAAGGAGAAATTACTACTGTAGGAAATAAGCCTATATGATCTGCAATTTTCTCATACTCTTTATTGTTTCTTTGCAATTTCTTTTTTGCCTTCCTTTTTAAAGAGCACTTAATACTTTCTAACTTTTCATTTTTTTCTATGATTCCATTAATCATAAAAAATTCATTGTCAAAATGAATGTTTTGAGAATCTATATTGTTTAAAAAACTTTTTGCCATACATAAATAGTGTATAGCATCAAGAAGGTTAGTTTTACCAATACCATTTTCACCAGAAAAGCAAATTAACTTCTCTGTAAAGGTTAAATCTAAATCAGTATGAGATTTAAAATTGACAATTTGTAGCGATTTTATTTTCAAGGAAAATTAATTTTTCAATATTTATCTACAAAATTAATGTAATCCTTTATGTTATCTCTAAAAAAAAATTATTTTTGTGTGTATAATTAAAGATAAACATTTAAGATGACTGATAAAAAATCAAAAAAAGAAGCACCAAGCTCAATATCTGTTGAAGAATCATTTGTTAAAACAGAAACGATTTTAAAAGAAAATAAAAAAACTTTTACAATTGTAGGTACTTCAATAGGAGTTTTAGTAATTGCAATATTAGCTTATACTAATTTTGTATATAATCCTAACGTAGTGAAAGGAAAAGAAACTGTTTGGCCTGCTGAACAAAATTTAGTGAAAGATTCTTTTAATCTTGCTTTATTAGGTGATGATGCTAATGCGTACGGTTTTAATTATACAGCTAAAAAATTTGGTAATACTCCGTCTGGTGTTTTAGCAAAATATGGAGCAGGTATTTCTGCTTTAAATTTAGGAGATTACACTTTAGCAGTACAATATCTTAAAGATGTTGATGAGTCTGGTTCAGTAATGGCTTCAGTTGCTAAAATAGCTTTAGGCGATGCATATGCTGAATTAGGTGATGCTGATAAAGCTGTGAAAAGTTATAAGAAAGCATTAAGTGTAAATAGTGATGATTTTTCTTCTCCTTTAGCACTTAAAAAATTAGGGTTAACTTTAGAAGCTATGAATATGCATAGCAAAGCAGTAAAAGCTTACAAAGAAATCGAAACAAAATATCCATTTTCTGAAGAGGCAAGAACAATTAATAAATATATAGCTAGAGCGGAAGCTTTATCAAAGTAATTATACGATGGCTACAGTAAATAAAAATTTATCAGAATACGATAAAGTTTCTATACCAAGCGCTAAGTCTTTTAAGTTTGGTATTTTAGTGTCTGAATGGAATGACACTATTACAAATAACTTAGCTCAAGGCGCTTATGATACTTTAATTGAAAATGGAGCTATTCCATCTAACATTAAAGTAATTCATGTTCCTGGGAGTTATGAGCTGGTTGTTGGTTCTCAAATGTTTTTAGAGAAGTATGATGCTGATGCCTTAATATGTGTAGGAAGTGTAATTCAGGGTGAAACAAAACATTTTGATTTTGTTTGTGAAGCTACTGCGCAAGGTATTAAAGATGTAAATTTAAAATATAATACACCTGTTATTTTTGGCGTTTTAACTGATAATACTTTGCAACAAGCTATTGATAGATCAGGAGGAAAGCATGGTAATAAAGGAGTAGAATGTGCTGTTGCCGCTATTAAGATGGCATATTTGAAAAATAATATATAAATTACATTTTTATTTCAATTTAAGAGGGGAATGGCTTTAAGTGTAGGAGATAAAATTTTACCATTTACTTTACCAAATCAAAATGGTGAAGATATTTCAATAGAAACAATCATTGGTAAAAGTAATATTGTTATCTATTTTTATCCAAAAGATAATAGCTTAAACTGTACAAAAGAAGCTTGTGGTTTTAGAGACATGTATGAGCAATATTTGGAACACGATGTTGTTGTTTTAGGGGTAAGTTCTGATAGTGTTGCAAAGCATAAAAAATTTCACACTAAAAATCATTTAAATTTTGATGTTTTGAGTGATAAAAATGCAAAGGTTAGAAATTTATTTGGTGTCCCTTCTAAATTTTGGCTTATACCTGGTAGGGTTACCTACGTCATTGATAAGAAAGGGGAGATTGTTAAGATTTTTGACTCTATGTTTAATCCGTCAAAACATATTGAGGAATCTATTCAGATATTTAATCAAAATAAATAATTAAAAAACCAACTAACTTTAGTTGGTTTTTTAATTATTTATTATATTTTTTTTCTTTACAATTACTTCAGACCCTTCAGTAAGAATTATTGAATGGGGAGTTTTTGACGTTAAAAAATTAAAATCACTTCCAAAAATATCACCAAAATCAAATTTAATATCAACATCAATAATTTTATAGGTCTTCCATTTAGGATGACTGATTCTATAAGAGGTTGAGTTTTGTTTATTTGTTTTTGCTGTTCCCCACATATGACTGTTAAAAAAATCTTCTTCAGAATCTTTTAACGTTTCTTCCGCTTTTTTTTGGGAAATAATTTTAACAGAACTCCATTTTTTATTTTTTATTCCATATTCTGTAATAAGACTTTCTTTATTATCTGTCCATTTATGATTCATTTTTACTGTTTTGTAATTTTCCTTATAAATAGCTTTTGCAACCAGCGTAAGTGCTTTTTTAGGAAAAAAAAGATGTGTAAAAGCAACCTCTTTTCTCCAAACTCCAGGGCTTATTTCTCTTTTTAAATAAAAACGTAGGTTTATTTCTTCAAATTGATGATAAAAAGGAACTTTAAAACCCAATAGTTTAGTGTTACAATACCTAAAGCATACTAAGCTTATAAATACTTTATCATTAAATGTGTCTAGTTGAGTTCCATGGGGTATATATTTTTTTAATATAGCAGGAGCTATTTCGTAATTTATAGAGCTTAGCCTATTCCAATTAGAAGTTAAAAATATATCTTTTTTATTA
>CALTNV010000113.1 GCA_943845485.1 uncultured Flavobacteriales bacterium
TCTATCGATATAAGTCTAAAGACATTATATCTGATATTATATGTAAATAGCCTGAAATACGGCTATACAGAAATTACTACATAAATGTACTATAATGTTCTGCGTTATGTAACTTGAGCTTTGATTAAAAGCGAAAGTTTTTACTAGAGTTTCTTTAAAAAATTTATTCTAAAAAGTTTCTTCTACGAATGTTAATGTAACACTTTTAATGCGACGACGTAGGAGGGAAGCATAATGTGTGTGGAATGGATTAGTTTGATAAAAACTTTAATTTTTTATAGGATTATTTTGAAAGTGTCCGTAGATTTGTCCGTGTCCGTAAAAACGTCCGCAATAATAATATGGCTACTATAAATTTCTATCTCGATAAAACTGATAAAAAAGGATTTGCTCCAATTCATTTAAGGATTAATTGTAATTCTGAACAAGTAAAGCTTTCTACAGGAGAAAAAATACAACCAGAAAATTTCAACAAGGAAACTCAACTTGTAAAAGATGATGCAGAAAGAGTTACTGAAATAAATCATTATTTAGGTTATTTAAAAGACAGAGCAGAAGAGTTATTCAATAGTTCATATAAAAAGAGTTATACCAATAAAGAAATAAAATCTAAACTAACAGACTTTGTCAAAGCTTACAAGGAAGACCACAATGTTAATATAGTTAGAGAACAAGTATCTCTTTATGGAAAACCATTCACTTTTGTGGATTTATTTGCAGGAGCTGGAGGATTTAGTGAAGGCTTTATTCAAGCCGAACACAATAATAAGTTCTTTGATTTTATTCTAGCAAATGACATTAATGAGAATTCTGAATTAACACACGTTGTGCGTTATAACCATCAATTAGGTTTAGATGCTGATTTTTTATGCCAAGACATTACAGAACCTGATTTTTTAGACAATTTATTATTAAAAACAAAAGATAAAACTATTGATGTAGTTTGTGGAGGACCTCCTTGTCAGAGTTTTAGTTTAGCTGGAAAAAGAAAGAAGTTTGACAAAAAAGATGATTTATTTTCTCATTATTTAGAAGTTATTAAAGTACTTCAACCAAAGTATTTTATAATGGAGAATGTAAAAGGAATTCTAACAAAAGAGAAAGGAAAAATTAAAGAATTAATTTTGAAAGAAATTAATTCTATTGTTGATATTAAAGAAATTCCAAAATTAACGACTTTCATTAAATCCTTAAAGAAAACAAATTCAGAAAATGAGTTTCTTTTGAATTGTTTAGTCAAGAGAATTGAAATTGAGCAGTATACTGATTTAAAAGCAGAAGAATTTAAAGAGGTTTATATCAAAACCATAGATTCTAAATTCAAAAAATTAACTCCCGATATTGTAGATTATAAAACCAGTAAAACAGACGAAAGAGTTAGCACAATTCGACACGGATTTAATTTATTAGTTAGAAGTAAAGAATGGGAAAAGTTAAAGCGAGATATAATACGTGAGAAAGATTTCTGTAATATAGATAACGATTATTTTGTAGATTCTTTCACTCAATTCCTTACAGATATAGATTCTAATGAGATTATCAATAAAATAGAAGAAGCTTTTAGTAGATTAAATGTTGCTAATAACTTTAAAAAATCTTGTAACGACATTATTCAAGCATTAAAAATTTATGTACTAAATATTGATGATTGTCTTACAATGATTCGTGATTATTGCAATACCAAACAAAGTAAAGAATTAGACAATATCATAAACGATATAAGGCTTTATAGAATTGAAGCGCCTTTTGTTGCTAATTCATCAAATTATGGAGTTCCTCAAAATAGAGAAAGAGTTTTATTTATTGGATGCAGAAAAGACCAAAAATTCATTTCTGAAATTCCTGCAACTGTAACTGAAGAAGAAAAAGTTACAGTATTTGAAGCATTATATGATTTAGATTTTATTGGAAATAATGAAGAAGCTCATCTTTATCAATTAGTTGATATTTCTAAACAATACAACGGAACTGGAAAAAAAATGAAGAGTTTATTAAAAACTCGTTCAATTGATGGTAAACCACTAAAATCAAAAGGGAAAACATTTGCAGATTGGAGTAAAAAGGGAAGATTAAATGGTAGATTTACAAAAGCTAAAAAACCATTCTATGTAAAAAACATAGAGGCTTTAAACAATGGAGAAAAAGTGTTTGATGTACTTCATAACCACAAAACAAGTAATCAAGGTGAAGATGTAATAAAACGTCTTGATATTATTTTAAAAGAAGGTGGTTATAAAAATGCACAAGCTGAATTAGATAAATGTGGTTTGTCTTCTAAAAAAAGAAACTATAATGTATTAAAACCAGAGAGCCAAAGTCCAACAGTTATGACTATTCCTGATGATTATATACATTACAATTCTCCAAGAGCTTTAACAGTTAGAGAAATGGCAAGATTACAATCTTTTGATGATACATTTGTCTTTCAAGGAAAACGTTCTACAGGTGGAAATAATAGAAAAACAGAATTGCCACAATATACTTTAGTTGGAAATGCTGTTCCACCACTTATGGCAAGAGCAATTGCAACTGAAATCTTGAAAAATATTAAATGAGAATATTAACTAGCCAAGAAGAAGAGAAACTGAAAATTTTAACTGAAAACTCAATCTCTTTAACATTAATTGAACCTACTGAAAATGGACTTAAGAAGTCTATTATGGATGCAACTGGAACTGTTAGAAATTATTTGAGAAAAAATAATTTTCACGATTATAATTTACAAGCCCAAGGTCCCGAAAGTAAGATAATAATTGATGCTCTAATTTATGAAGCTGATAAAGTTAATAAATCAAGAACTTCATTATATAGACCTAAAACAAAAAAAGGAGACCCAAGAATATGGTTTAGTGGGTTAACAAAATATTCTAATCCAAATGATATTTTAGCTTTAATTGCTTTTGAAGGTAAACTGCACGTTCTTAACTTAACGCAATTACAAATAGAGCAATTAATAGATTCTGCTATTATAAACCCAATAAAAGAATTAATTGAGGAGATTAATTTTATTGAAAATGCAGTTTCAAAAGAATTATTAAATATGATAACTAATCTTGCAAAAGGTGGTCCAATATTATCAATGGTAAATGCAGATACTTCTGTTGGAAGAACATTAGAAACTGCTTTAGGGATTGATATTAATTCTTCTAAACTTCCTGATTATAAAGGAATTGAATTAAAATCTTTCAGAGCTAATAAGGGTAATAGAAAGAATTTATTTGCACAAGTTCCAGATTGGAAACTAAGCAAATTTAAAAGGTCAGCTGAAATATTAGATGCTTTTGGTTATTGGAGAGAAGAAGATTTTAAATTATACTGTACTGTTTCCGCAATAACAACTAATTCACAAGGCTTAACTTTAAAAGTTGATTCAGACATAAATCAACTTATTGAAAGCTCCAATCAAAAAGGAGTAGGGGACTTTGTGGTTTGGACTTTGGATAAATTACACTCCAGATTACTTGAAAAACATAAAGAAACATTCTGGGTAGCTGCTGATACAATCTATGACGATGGAAAAGAATATTTTCAATACAAACAGGTGGAACATACGAAAAAACCTATTATTTCTCAATTTGATATTTTATTAGAGCAAGGAGTTATTACTTTGGACCATTTAATTAAAAGAAACTCAAAAGGTAAAGTTGTTGAGAAAGGTCCTCTATTTAAAATTAAGCCAAATAGCTTAGATCTGTTGTTTCCTCCAAGTAATATTTATAATTTAGGCACATAATGGGAGATAAAAAAAACCTACATTTTAAAACAAACGTTCAGTTAAAAAGTATCATTGGTAAGGATTTAATTAACGATGATAAGATAGCTATACTTGAACTTGTAAAAAATTCATTTGATGCTGATTCTAAAAAGGTTAATGTTGATTTCTTTAATTTAAAGAATAATGATGATGACAATATAAAGACATTTTCAGATTCGACCTCTAGAATTATAATTAAGGATAATGGACAAGGAATGGATATTGATGATGTTGAAGATAAATGGTTAAATATAGCTTACTCTGAAAAAAAGAAAAATACTACTCAACACAAAAGACGAATGGCTGGAGCTAAAGGTGTTGGTAGATTTTCTTGTGACCGATTAGGAGAGTATCTAAATTTATATTCAAAAAAAGAAGGAGATAAAACTTACGTTAAGCTTACTATAGATTGGAAACTATTTGAAATAGAAGATGAAAATAAAGAAATCCAATCTATTCCATTAGAATATCAAGAGTTGACAAAAAATGAGCTACAGAATTTAGGTGTTAAACCTTTCGAAAAAGGTGTTATTCTGGAAATTATTAAACTCAGAAGCGATTGGGTTTACCCTGTCTTTGACAAAAAACAAAAATTATCTGGCTGGAATACAGATAAATTAAGTTCGCTAAAGAAATACCTCGAGAAACTAATAAATCCAAATCAAGCATTTGAAAATGATGATTTTGGTGTTTATATAGATGCACGTGAATTTAAAGCGGAAAATAAGACTAAAAAAGATTACGATAAGTTTTTAGGTAAAGTAGAGAACCGAATTTTTGACAAACTTGACTTTAAATCTACTAGTATTGAATCTTATACTATTGATGATGGCAAAGTTATTTATACAGAATTAAAAGATAAGGGTAGGACAATTTTTTGGCTGAAAGAAAAGAATCAATATTATCCATTAGTCAAAGATGTAAAAGTTTCTGTTTACTTTTTAAATTCTTATGCAAAAGCGTTTTTTACCAGACAAACAGGAATACAAGCTGTTAATTATGGTTCTATATTTTTATTTATAAATGGGTTTAGGATTTCGCCTTATGGAGATGTTGGTAATGATTGGCTCGGTTTAGACCAAAGAAAGGCTCAAGGTACAAGGCGGTATCTTGGTTTAAGAGATATAATTGGTCAAATTGAAATTTTAGATGAACAGAATGATTTTCAAATTATTTCTAGCCGTGAGGGTATTGTCAAGAATGATAATTACGCTAGTTTAACTAATTCTGAAAGAAATGATAGTTTCTATTATAAAGCTCATAGAAGATTAGAAAGATATGTTGTCGATGGATTAAACTGGGATAGTTCTGTATACGATGGTAAAAATAAAGAAGAGGCGAAGAAATTAAGAGATATAGAAGCTAAAATTGTCTCTGGCGAAACTTTAGAAGCGGATTTAGTATATAGGGAAGACGATAATACAAAGCAAAAAAGAACATATTCAGCTATTCACTCTATTATTTCTGCAAGAATTTCAGATGTATTAGAACTTTACATCAATGAAGATCTAATTACTCAAAAAATTCAAGAAGAAAGAGAAAAGTCTGAAAGAGAAATTAAGCAATTAATAAAAGATTTTGAAGATAAAAAAATTGATACAGAGGCTTTAAACCGAATTCTTTTAAGGAAAGCAGAACAAAATCAGGAATTAGAAAAAGAATTAAAAGATCTAAACAGATATAGTACTAATGAAGCAACTACTAAAGCAATTTTAAAGCTTCAAAGATATAAAGATACTATTGAAGAACAGGCAGCCTTAATCGAGAACCTAAAAATACAATTAGAAAATCTTGCAAAAGATAAAATTACTTCTGAAAAAAAAGTTACTACTTATAAGGAAAAGGCTGAAAAAGCTGAAAAAGATTTAGCAATAGAAAAAGAGAAAACTTTCTATCTTTTATCCACTAGAAGAACTTTAAGTGAAGACGCAGACGGTCTTATTCATACTATTAAAATCAATAATATTGAAATAAGGGATGGTTTAGATAATTTGATTGATGATGTAACAGAAGATAGTTTTGACAACAATGATTTAATACGAAGATTAGGTCATATTAAGGTTTATGCAGAAAGGACTTTAAAGATGGCGGAATTTGCAACCAGATCGGATTTAAAAGAGGATATTGAAAAAAGAAATATAAATTTAGTACAATTCATAAAAGAGTATGTTACTCTGTATGGAGAAACTTTTGCAGATAATATTGAATTTGTTTTTGATGGGGATGATGCACAACTTCAAAAAAGTACTAGCATTCTAAATCTTTCAATCGCACTGGATAATCTAATTAACAATGCTGTTAAATGGGGAGCAAAAACAATTAAGTTTACTTTCAAAAAAATTAATAAGACTAGTTTATCTTTAATAATTTCTGACGATGGTGTAGGTTTAGTGAAAAAGCATCTAGATGATCCAGAAAGAATCTTTGATCTTACTGTTAGAGAACTAGCTCCAAATGGTTTTGGCGGTTCAGGAATAGGTTTATATTATACAAGAAGCCTCTTGGAAGAAATGGGAAATACTATAAAATTTGTTGGAAATAATAAAGTTTTATCCGGAGCATCATTCGAAATAACATTTAGCGCTGTATGAGTATAAAAAAAGTACTATTTATTGATGATGGTCCAATAGAACAAATCACAACTAAGTTGAGAAAGAACCTACATAGTAGAGGTTACACTTTGGATGAAGAAGTAATTAATTTAAACTTACCGCAATACAAAAAAGTAAACCCTAATGAGCCTGATAAATATATTATAGATTTTGATGCCGTGAAAAAAGTAATTGTAGAAACTCATTCAAAAGAGCCTTATCATTCAATTGCTTGTGACTACCATTATGCAAATGATCCATTGGATGGATTTACTATTCTAAAATGGATTAAAAACGAGAGTCAAAATAAAAAATATAGAATACGTAGGGCAAAGTTTGTGTTGTATTCTTCTGAGGGAGATAAATTTGCTAAAAAGACCAATTCAGTCGACGATATCAGTAAATTAATTAGAATAAAATTTGATGACTTTTTAAAAAGAGAAAGGTTAGCAGATGACTTAGCCTCTCTTTTATTAAAGGAAAATACTCGCTTTGACTTTAATACAATGTTAATCCAAGAATTAGAAAAATACCCAGGCTTTATATTTAAAAGTGTGTACCCTAAATTCAAAGGAAAAAAGTTGGAAGATATAGTTGTCGAAATTGATAAAGAGCTACCGAATGGTATAGGTTTTCAACAGAGTATCGCAGAATTAACAATTGCTCATCTTATTGAACTTAATAGAATTGAAGAAGAGGAATGATAAATATTATTATTTCAATAGATCCTACAACAGCCTTTCTATTCGAGATTGTTCAGACTATAAGAGCAAATGGAATTGAGGTAAATTTAATAGAAATACATCCTTCCGACGAATCTTATAGGGAGTGTCTAGAGCAAATTAAAGGTTTAGACCCTAAGTCCGTAATTCTCTTTTTAGGTCACGGTCAATCTGATAGGCTTTATGGTGGGGAATCAGAGACTTTTGATAAAAAACCAATAGTTAAGCTTAATGAAATGAATATTTTCAAGGATAAATATCTAATATTATTAGCTTGTGATTCTGCAGAATTATTAAAAAGTTCTTTTAGACAGGCGAAAATGGCAAAATCTATTGGATTTGGAGCATTACCTACGGAAATTGAAGAATTAGAAAATAATAAGAAGTTTGCTAATGTTGGCATAACAAAAGTAACTATTGATTTGTTTAGAGATATAATTGTCTCATCTGTTTCCGAAACTATTATCTATTATATGAAAGGAAACAAAGATTTTATTCAAACAAAAGATTATCTAACATTACTATTAAATAAAAAGATAAATAGAGTAGTAATAGAGGACAACAATGAGAACTTAGGTGATCTTATTTATCAAATGAAATTCGAACTAGTACAATATTAAGAACTATAAATTTAGACAAAAACGATATTAAAGTAACTATTGAATCATTTAACCTTGGCCTCATAAAATTTTGGCTAAAACAATAGGCGAAATAAGCGCCCATATTTTAGGGGTTTTGTATTATAGTTTCTTAAGTGTTAGAGTTAAACAAGGGAATTCAAAGCAATGTTAAGAGTTCCAATGTTTCCTAAAATATAGCGAATGAGCCGTTAATTGTTTCCAAAATTATATGCAGCCTTGAATTTTTGTTTCTTTTGTTTCAAGACAAAAGATAATGAAAGAATAAAAAAAAGATTAATTGAAGTTCTAAAGTTAACAAGTGCATAGAATTTTATTTTTACTCACATATATAATTATTTGCTGAAACTTCAAATGTGTTCGTGAATCTCCTAAAAAGTCGATTTCATAAAATTTATGCTCTTGAGGCAATCCACGAGAATCGTCTAAAATTTTTTATAACGTACATTTTATCGAATACGCAATTTTTAATAATAGCAAAAAGGTTAGCTTTTATTTTGGCGTTGGCAAGCGTTGGATAATTGTGTATAGAATAAATTGCCAGAGCAATTTGATTTTATAAAACAATCGAGCGCTTGGTAGCGGCTATTTTACATAACGGCTAATTATAGATACAAATGTTTTTAAACTCTGCGAAGCAAACCGCTTATTAGTTTAATGACCCAAGTTCCAA
>CALTNV010000114.1 GCA_943845485.1 uncultured Flavobacteriales bacterium
CAACAATCTCATATCCTAAAATAGCAGGTAAATCAGGAGCTGCTTTATATAAACCTTTCCTAGCCATTACATCAGCGTAGTTTAACCCAAATAACTCAACAGATATAATAACTTGTCCTTTCTTTAATATTGGACTACTTGTTTCTCTAATTTCAAAAGAAGTAGAAGGGTTACCATAAGATGTTAAAAATACAGCTTTCATAATTTCAAGAATGTTTACCACCTATTACTAATACAATTTCTCCTTTTACTTTATGAGGATTTTCTGTAAAATATGCCAATACTTCTAAGACTGATCCTCTAATAGTTTGTTCATGTAACTTAGATATTTCTCTAGATACACTTACTTGTCTTTCATCTCCCATAAACTCCTGAATTTGAGTTAAGGACTTTAGCAAACGATGAGGACTTTCATATAAAATAGTCGTTTTTTTTTCTTTTTCAATTTGCTCAAGTAAAGTTTTCCTTCCCTTTTTATGTGGTAAAAAACCTTCAAAAATAAATTTATCACAAGGTAAGCCTGAAAGAACTAAAGCAGGTACAAAAGCAGTGGCTCCAGGTAAACATTCAATTTCAATATTATTTTTAACGCATTCTCTAACAATTAAAAATCCAGGATCAGAAATAGCTGGTGTACCGGCATCAGAAATTAAAGCATAACTTAAATCTTCAGATAACATTTTTTCTATTGTAGCCTGAACAATTTTATGTTCATTATGCATATGATATGAATGAAGCTTATTCTTGATCTCAAAATGATTTAACAATTTTGATGAAGTTCTAGTGTCTTCTGCTAATATTAAGTCAACATCTTTTAAAACATCAATAGCTCTAAAAGTCATATCATTTAAGTTACCAACGGGAGTTGGTACAACATATAATTTAGCCATATTTATTGAATTAAAAAAAGCTGCTTTTCAGCAGCTTTAAAATTTTTAGTCATTAAAAATACCCATGTCACAATATTTGTCCATTCGTTTTTCAATTCGCTTATCAACATCAAGTTTATTTAATTCCTTTAGTTGTTTTATTATTTCTTCTTTAACAGTATTAAAAGTTGTTTCAGGATCTTGATGAGCTCCACCAAGTGGTTCACTAATAATTCCATCAATTAACTTATTACCTAACATATCGATAGCTGTTAATTTTAAAGCAGCAGCAGCCTGTTGTTTATAATCCCAGCTTCTCCATAATATAGAAGAACAACTCTCAGGAGAAATAACAGAATACCAAGTATTTTCAAGCATTAAAACCTTATCACCAATACCAATACCTAAAGCTCCACCTGATGCACCTTCTCCTATAATAACACATATTACAGGAACTTTTAAGTTCATCATTTCAATCAAGTTTCTTGCAATTGCCTCACCTTGACCTCTTTCTTCAGCTTCCAATCCAGGGAATGCACCAGGAGTATCAATAAAAGTAACAACCGGTTTATTAAACTTTTCAGCTAATTTCATTAACCTTAATGCCTTTCTATATCCCTCTGGGTTAGGCATACCAAAATTTCGGAATTGACGCATTTTGGTGTTTACACCCTTTTGCTGTCCAATAAACATTACTGATTGATCACCTAACATACCAAAACCACCAATCATGGCCTTGTCATCTTTTACATTTCTGTCTCCATGCAATTCAACAAAATCACTATCCGTAATAGCCTCAATATAACTTAAAGTATATGGACGCTCTGGATGACGACTAACTTGAACCTTTTGCCAAGGAGTTAACGTACTGTATATTTCTTTAGTAGTTTTTTTAATTTTATTTTCTAAATCCTCTAATACTGGAGACATATTAAGGTCTCCCTCTTTACTAAGGTCTTGTGCCTTTTCCAACTGAGTAACTAATTCTTCAATTGGTTTTTCAAAGTCTAAATAGATAGCCATAGTTTTATTTTTATGAGCAACAAAAATAATAATATTCCATCACTTTTTTAATATTCTTTATTATTTAGTTTCATTATATTTATAAAAAATATTTCAGATGCTTTTATTTCCCAATGCAAAAATTAATTTAGGACTAAATATAATAGCTAAAAGAGATGATGGATTTCATGATATTGAAAGTGTTTTCCTACCTATACCTTTACATGACGCTATTGAAATTACTAAAAACGAAAAATTAAAGATTACCTTTAGTGGTTTAAAAATTCCTGGTGAAATAAAAGATAATTTAATTTATAAGGCGGCTAAACTATTCTCAAATCATCAATATCACATTCACTTACATAAACATATTCCTTTTGGAGGTGGTTTAGGAGGAGGAAGCGCAGATGCTTCTTTTGTTTTGAAAGCAATTAATGACTTACAATCAAATATTTTAGACAAAAGTTATTTAGAAGAAATGGCATTATCACTAGGTAGTGACTGTCCTTTTTTTATTGACAATAAACCTAAGTTCGTAACAGGAAGAGGTGAAATATTTGAAAACATAAAAGTTGATTTAAAAAACTACGGCTTAGTAATACTTATTCCTGATTTCGGAATTAGTACTAAAGAAGCATATTCAGGAGTTACAGCAAAAAACACAAAATATAATTTAAAAAAAGTAATTGAAACAAAACCTGTTGAAGAATGGAAGAATTATATTAAAAATGACTTTGAAAAACACTTATTTACATCCTATCCCATTTTAAATAAAATAAAAAACTCTTTTTATGAAAGCGGAGCATCATTTGCATCTATGAGTGGTAGTGGATCTACAATGTTTGGTATTTATTTAAAAGAAAAAATTAAATCTATTGATAATAAACTTAGTGGTTATGGAAAATTAGTTGTTTTAAATGAAATTAAACTTTAACATTACTATTTAGCCGAATGTTAACCTCAACACCATTTCCAATTTCGCTATCTATTGAAAAAGAAGCATTAATTTTATTTAATCTTCTTTTTAAAACTGTTAGTCCGAAATTATCAAATTCATCTAATAAAAAACCAACCCCATTATCTTTAAGTATTATACTCAATGAATCTGAAGAAGACTTAATTGATAAAGATACTTTAGTTGCATTTGAATGTTTAATTACATTATTTACTAATTCTTGACATACTCGGGTTAATTGAAATAACTCATCATTAGAACAAGGGAAATCAAAAATTTCTGGTAAAATAACCTCTAATGAGATATTTTTCATTTCTAATAACCGAATAATTGAATTTATTTTTTTTATAAAGTTTATAGGGGAAATAACCTCTTGCATTTGATGAGACAAACCCCTTGTTTCTTCAATTGCTTTTTCTAAATATGTAACAGTTAGAAAATAAGATTCTCTGGATATATCATCTAAATTAGCAGTATCTGATTCTAAATAACGTAAATGCATTAAAGATGCTAAAATAATTTGTTGAATATTGTCATGTAATTCTTCAGATAACCAATTTCTTTCTGATCTTATTATTGTTTCTTTAATTAAGTTTACTTTTTCGAGCTTAGTTTCAATAGATTTAACAAACTCTAGTTCATTAATAGGAAATGATATATAATCAGAAACGCCAAGTTTTAAAGCTCTACTAACTTGAGAAAATGACGTGTTTTTAGATATAAAAATGAAGGGAGGTTCTAATAAATTCGTGTAAAATTCTTTAAATTTAGAAAGAAAATAAAATCCATCAGTTGTATTTAATTCAGTATTACAGATAATAATATCTGGATGTTTGGCCAATAACATGTCTACTCCTTCAAAAGAATTATTAGCTAAAATGACAGAAAAACCTGAACTACTTAACAAGTCTGCTAAATAAGAATTATACTCCACGTTAGAATTTACTACTAAAACCTTCTTATAAAGATACATTTATAACTTATTTTAGCTTAAATTAACAAATATTTTCTAAGTTAACAAATTACATTTGAGCTCTTTTATAAATAATAATTGACATAATAAAAAATACTATGTTTGGAACCCAACTAGCTAAAACAATATTCACTCCAGAATTTGTTGCAGAAACTGAAGATAATTGTAGAAAAAAGATATACGCAACAGCAATTAATAGTCCAGTGGCTAAGTGAGCTCCTATCCCCCCCCTTACCTTTCTAGAAGATATCGAAACTCCTATCAGTACTAAAATAAAAATTGAAAAAGGCATTGATGTTCTTTTAGCCAATTCTACTTCGTAAAAGGAGAGGGAATCATTACCTCTTTCACGTTCATCATCTATATACTTGATTAAATTAGGTGTTGTTAAAGTTCCAGCAACTTCTACCCTTTGACCAATATCTGATGGTTTAAAATTAATAACAGTATCAAAAGTAGCACCTTGATTAATTTTCTCTTGAGTGTCTGATAAATAAAACCTTTCGACATAATTCTTTAATCTCCAAGAGTTATTTAAAGTATCATAATATGCTTTTTTTGAACTTATCTCATAACTAAGTTTTCCATTTTCCCAAGTTTCAATGGAAAATTGGTCAGCCCAATTATTTCTAATATTAAAACTATGAAAGTATACGGCACTTCCTTTATCAAATTCCCTATGAAAATCTTTTTTTCTTGGGTTGAAGGTACTTTTCAAATATTTCTCCTCAAAATTCCACCTTTTTGCATTTGCCTTTGGTAATAAAAAATGATTTGAAAACAAACTAAATAATGTCAGAAAAGCTGCAGCTAAAAAGTATGGATATAAAAATCTTTTATAACTCACCCCTCCAGAAAGAATAGCAATTATTTCAGTGTTTTGTGCTAACTTTGATGTGAAAAATATAACAGCTATAAACACTAATAAAGAGCTAAATAAGTTTGAGTAATAAATAATAAAAGGAATATAATAATCAACCACAATAGTGAAAAAAGACAAATCTGCCTTTAAAAAATCATCTAATTTTTCTGCATAGTCAAAAACACATGCTAAAGACATAATTACCAGCAGAATAAAAAAGAATGTCCCTAGGAATTTTTTTATAATATATTTATCAATTATTTTCATTTTGAATCTATAACTTACTATAACTTAATTGATACTTGTTTAACCATCTTGGCTTTCCAAGATGAAAAAGTTCCTGCTTTAATTTGTTCACGAGCTTCCCCAACTAACCATACATAAAATGCTAAATTATGAATACTAGCAATTTGACCTGCTAATAACTCATTAGAAACTGTTAAATGACGAACATAAGCTTTAGTATAAGCTTTATCAACATAAGAAGTTCCCTCAGGATCTAATAAAGAAAAGTCATCTTTCCATTTTGCATTTTTAAGATTAATCATACCATTTTTTGTAAAAATCATACCATTTCTACCATTTCTTGTAGGCATCACACAGTCAAACATATCAACACCAAGTGCAATACACTCAAGAATATTCGCTGGAGTACCAACCCCCATTAAATACCTTGGTTTATCTTTTGGTAAAATATTACATACAACTTCTGTAGTTTCATACATTTCTTCAGCTGGCTCACCAACACTTAAACCACCAATAGCATTACCATCTCTATCAAATGATGCAATAGTTTCGGCACTTTTAACCCTTAAATCTTTATATACACTTCCTTGAACGATAGGAAATAACGTTTGATTGTAATCATACAACTGATCAGTTGAATCAAACCTATCACAACATCTTTGTAACCACCTATGGGTCATCTCCATTGATTGTTTAGCATAATTATAATCACAAGGATATGGTGTACATTCATCAAAAGCCATTATTATATCGCCTCCAATTTGTCTTTGAACATCCATAGCATACTCAGGAGTAAAAAAATGTTTAGAACCATCTATATGAGACTTAAAAGTAACTCCTTCTTCTTTGATTTTTCGATTATCAGATAAAGAATATACTTGATATCCCCCAGAATCAGTTAAAATAGGCTTATCCCAACCAATAAACTTATGTAAACCACCTGCTTTTTCTAAAATATCCATCCCTGGACGTAAAAATAAATGATAGGTATTACCTAATATAATTTGTGCTTTAATATCTTCGGACAAATCTCTTTGATGAACACCTTTTACAGAACCAACAGTACCAACTGGCATAAATATTGGCGTTTCAATTTTCCCATGATCAGTTTCAACAACACCAGCTCTTGCACTAGATAAAATATCAGTATTTTCTAAAGTAAATTTCATAATCTCAATAATAAAAAAAGATACAGTAAAGATAATATAATAATTGCCTTAATGAATTAAGAAAATTAAAATTATAATTTTGTATTATGCTTATAAATTTTATCCTAATTACTTCTATTGTTTTAAAGTTATATTTTGATTTAAAGTATTATCGTTTAATAAATATTGAAATTGAAAAACCAATAACAAAAAAAACTAACACTAAAAAAGGTGTTAGTGTTGTAATTTGTTGTAAAAATGAATTAGAAAATTTGAAACTTAACATTAACTATATCGTCAATCAAGATTATGAGAACTATGAAATAATAATTGTTGATGACGGATCAATAGATGAAACTTATAAGTATATAAATAAGTGCTTTCCTTCAATAAAAACGATAAAAACTAATGATTTTAAAAATGAATACCCAGGGAAGAAAAATGATTTAAAAATTGGTGTGTATAACTCTAAATACGATATAATACTTTTAACTGATGCTGATTGTAAACCAAAATCAAATCAATGGATTAAAGAAATGGTAAAACCATTTGAAAATATAAAGACTGAAATAGTATTAGGAGTTAGTCATTATAAAACATATAAAGGATCTTTCTTGAATAAAATAATACAATATGATTCATTTATAACTGCCATAAACTATTGCTCATTGTGCTTGGCAAAACAACCTTATATGGGGATTGGCAGAAACTTAGCTTACAGAAAACAAGTTTTTGAGAATTCATCAATATTAGATAAAACAAAAAATATTGCATCAGGAGATGATGATTTATTGATCAATGAAATTTCAAATAAATTAAATACGGTAGTATGCATAAAAACAAATGCTATAACTATATCTGAACCAAAAAGGACCTGGAAAAATTACTTTATTCAAAAAAAAAGACATTTTTCAACTCCCAACCTATATAAAAAGAAAGATAAAATAATATTAACATTATATTATTTCAGTTCTTTTTCAATTTCATTTATGTTAATTATTAGTATAGTCGAAAAAAACTACTTTTCTTTTTTATCATTATTAACTTACAAGATAATAAGCAATAAAATCTTACTATCAAAATTCTGCAAAATTTTACAATACAATCATTTACTTTGGTATTCTCCAATATTAGAGATATTTTTAATAGGGTTACACCCTATCATTTATATTAATAATATACTGACACCAAACAAAAGATGGAAATAAATAAAAACATTGAAAACCTTGAGGAATATCATACTATTCAGAAAGCTATAAATGGTGATCAATTTGCTTATAAAAAATTATTGGAAGCATATAAAAAAGCAATTTTCTTGAGTATTTATAAAATAATAAGGAATAAAGATGATGCTGAAGATTTAACAATTGAAACTTTTGGCAAAGCTTTTTTACATCTTCAAAAATATGACTCTTCTAAAAAATTTAGCACCTGGTTGTTTAGAATAGGAAGAAATACAACTATTGATTTTATACGTAAAAACAAAAAAGAATTTGTTTATTTAGACGCCGTAAGAAAAACCGAGGATGGTAACAATTACAATGTATTAGAAGTAAAATCAAAAAATGACAACCCAGAGGAGTCAACTATAAAAAAACAACAAGTCATACTTATTAATAACATAGTCAAGAAACTAAGACCAGAATATCAAATATTGATTAATTTAAGATATTACAAAGAATATTCGTACGATGAAATTGCAAAAGAACTAATGATACCTATTGGAACTGTTAAAGCAAAACTACATAGAGCAAGAAAGGCATTAACAAAAGTTATTGATACAAACAGTAACAAAATCTAATTAATATCTTTCATAAGTAATTATAAGTAGTTAATTAAACCTAAAAAAAACAAGTAATAAACTAATTTTAATTGAAACATTTTTTATTACAAAAAACAAAACTTCACTTATGATAAATGTACTATTAGTTGATGATCATATAAAGATGTTGAAATATTTTGGTAATCACGATGAATTGCCTGTTGACGAGCATTTAATGTCGCCAGAAAAAAAGAACGTTGATAGTAATAA
>CALTNV010000115.1 GCA_943845485.1 uncultured Flavobacteriales bacterium
AAAATATATGGAGCTGGTTTATTGTCATCTATAGGAGAAAGTGTATCATGTTTAAAGGAGGATGTGAAAAAAATCCCTTATTCTATAGAAGCAGCTTATCAAGATTTTGACATCACTAAACCTCAACCTCAATTATATGTGACTCCAGATTTTGCTTATTTATGTCAGGTTTTAGAGGAGTTTGCTAATACGATGGCTCTTAGAACAGGTGGATTTAGAGGTGTTGATAAATTAATAGAATCAAAGAGTTTGGGTACTATAGAGTTGAATACGGGAATACAAATTTCAGGTGTTTTTTCTAACTTAATTACTGATGATGATAATAAAGTTGTTTATTTTAAAACATCAGGCCCAACAGCTTTAGCTTACAGAGATAAAGAGCTTGTTAATAATGGTACAGCTCATCATATAGATGGTTTTGGATCACCAATGGGTAAGTTGAAAGGGATTAATTTATCTATTGAAGATATGGGGCCTCTAGACTTAAAAGCCTACAAAATATATGAAGGAGAAAGAATCTCTTTAGAATATGAAAGTGGTATTATAGTTGAAGGTTTAGTAATTACCGGTAAAAGAAATTTACAAGGTAAATTATTTTTAATTCAATTAGAAGATTGTACGGTTACTTATGGTGATACACTATTGTTTGAACCAAGCTGGGGCGTTTTTGATATGGTTGTTGGTACTGAAGTTGTTTCTGCCTATTCTGGACCAGCTGATTTTACTTCGTTTGATTTATTAAGTCACGTATCTAATACAGAAACAATTCATCATTCATCAGATGCTCATACAATTGCTTTAGAAGGATTGTATCAAAATTTAAGAGACTTAAGAAAGAGTAAGAAAAATAATATAGAAACGGTAAAAAATATTTTTTATCGTTTAAAAAACGAATTCCCTAATGATTGGTTATTGTCTCTTGAGATTTATGAGCTCATTTATCATTCAAGTGATAAAGAATTTAAAAACTTAGTTTATAAAAATTTGATTTCTGTAATAAATATGCGTCCCCAAGTTTCTCATTTGATAAAAGAGGGATTGAAACTTATAGAGTCTATTGATGAAATAGAGATTAATTAAGCTATTTGCAGTAATTTATAAAAGAAAGAGGAATGTATTTAAATACATTCCTCTTTCTTTTATTCTATTTTCTCATTAATTTTAAATAGGTAATTCCTAATATAGCACTCATAAATGACCCTATAAATATGGAGATTTTAGCAGTGTTATTCATCTCTATCTCAGCAATTGACAAATCACTAATAAATATAGACATTGTAAAACCTATTCCTGCTATTAAAGCAATTCCTATGAGATGTTTGAATTTCATATTTTCTGGAAACTTTCCCATTTTAAAAAATAGCGATAGGCTCGTAAATATTATCACACCAATTGGTTTACCAATTAATAAACCTAAGATAATTCCCAATGCAAGAGGACTGTTTAAGTTGTTTATTGTATCAACATCTATAAGTATACCACTTGAGGCCAAAATAAATAATGGGATAATAAAGTAATTAACAAAAGGATCAAGTTGATGTTTTAATTGGTTTAATGAGATTGTACTATTTGATGTATTTATTTGTGCAGGAAATGACAATGCTATAATGACACCAGCAATGGTAGGGTGAATGTTTGATAGAGATAATGGAAACCACACTCCAATAATACCAACGACTAAATATTGAAAAATATTTTTGTTGTTCCTTTTGTTCATTATGAATAATATTGCACCGCCAACTAATCCTAATGTTAAAAATATGAAGTTTACATGTTGAGTGTATTTAAATGCTATGACAATAATACCTCCTATATCATCAAATATGGCTAATAAACTAAGGAATAAAACTACACTTTTTGGAACTTTTTTTGAAAATATACTAATTACAGCTAAAGCTAAAGCTATGTCTGTAGCCATAGGAATAGCCCATTCATCGCTATATGAGGTATTATAATTAAAAATTAAATAAACAAAGATTGGTATAAACATACCTCCTAAAGCTGCTGAGATTGGTAATATGATTGTTTTTAGGTTTCTTAGTTGTCCACTAACTATTTCTGCTTTTATTTCTAAACCTACTGAAAAGAAAAATATAGACATTAAAAACTCATCAATTATTGTATGTATTGAAAAAGGTAAGAAATCTGTATTATGAATAAGGTAGTGGAAGTTTTCACCATATTCTGAATTTGAAATAATAATCGTGATTAATAATACGAAAATGATGATAAAACCATTATAATTATTTTTATGTTTTTCATTTTTATTCATGTGCCTCTTAAAATACTAATGTTTTCATTTTTATGCATAAAAAAAACGTCAAGTAACTTACTTGACGTTTAGTGTTTTTTATGATGAGGTAATATTATTTATTCTCAATCCATTTTCTCGCATTTACAAATGCTTCTACCCATGGAGAAACTTCATCTTTTCTGTTTTCTGGATAGTTAGCCCAGTTCCATTGGAAAATTGATCTTTCAATATGTGGCATCATTACTAAATGACGACCATCATCTGAACTCATCATAGCAGTGTTGTAGTCAGACCCATTTGGATTAGAAGGGTAAGCTTCATAACCATATTTAGCAACAATGTTATATTCGTTTTCTGATTTAGGTAAGTTAAATTTACCTTCACCATGAGATATCCAAACTCCTAAAGTACTACCAGCTAAGGTGTTTAACATCACTGATTTATTTTCAGCAATAGTTACCGATGTAAATGCACTTTCGTGTTTTTTAGAGTCGTTATGTAGCATTTTTGGTTTCTCGTCATGATTAGGATTAATTAATCCTAATTCAATAAATAACTGACAACCGTTACAAATACCAACAGACAATGTATCTTCTCTGTTAAAGAAATTAGTTAATGCAGTTCTTGCCTTTTCATTATAAAGGAAAGCTCCAGCCCAACCTTTTGCAGATCCTAATACATCTGAGTTAGAAAAACCTCCAACAGCTCCTATAAACTGAATGTCTTCTAATGTTTCTCTTCCTGATATTAAATCAGTCATATGAACATCCTTCACATCAAAACCAGCTAAGTACATTGCATTGGCCATTTCTCTTTCTGAGTTAGAACCTTTTTCTCTTAAAATAGCTGCTTTTGGTCTTGGTTTACTAGTATCAACAGTTGGTTTTTTACCATCAAAATGTTGAGGGAAAGTAAAGTTTAAAGCTTGTTTTTTATAGTTTTCAAATCTTTCAGTTGCCTTTTCCTTACCAGATTGCTTAATGTCTAATAAATAAGACGTTTCAAACCATTTATCTCTTAATGCAACAATATCAAATGATGTTGTAGAACCAAAATTAGTGATGTTTAATTGATCTCCTTTTACAGCAGTTCCTATTTTATGAAATTCTACATTTACATTAGTTAAAGCTTTTTCAACAGCTTCAGCATCTTCCGTTTGGAAAACAATACCACTATTTTCAGCAAATAAAACTTTAACGATATCTTTTTCATTTAAAGATGTTAAGTCAAGGTTTGCTGCTATATGATTGTCAGCAAAACAAAGCTCAAGTAAAGTTGTAATTAAACCACCTGATGCCACATCGTGACCAGCAGTAATTTTACCTTCTTTAATTAAGTTTTGAATGGTGTTAAATGCATCGGCAAACATTTTATTGTTATTAATGTTTGGTGCATCGTTACCAATTTTATTTAAAACCTGAGCAAATGAAGATCCACCTAATTTAAACTCATCTTGAGATAAGTTAATGTAGTAAATGGCATTGTTTTTATTTGTGTTTAATACTGGCTCAACAATTTTATTAATATCATTACAGTGACCTGCAGCCGTAATAATTACAGTACCTGGAGAAATTACTTCTTCATTAGGGTACTTTTGTTTCATTGATAAAGAATCTTTACCTGTAGGTACATTAATTCCTAAATCAATAGC
>CALTNV010000116.1 GCA_943845485.1 uncultured Flavobacteriales bacterium
CACTTTTGTGTGGTTGTATCAAACTCAATATAGTCATTATCCAAGTTTCGCAATAAAGACTTGAAACTATTAATTGGGTCGGATTTCCAAATTTCCATTAATTTAAATACAATCGCATCACTATTCAACTTCTTTTGTTCCATCATATCTACGTCAATATTAATCAAGTGGTTTTCAATCAGATACTTGATTTTATCTTCGGTGCTTTTATCGTTCTTATATATCGTGTAATTCACACAAGTATTAAGAACCCGACTTATATTTAAATCCACAACAAATCCGAATTTCTTCTGAGAACCTTCGGTCATGCATCTATACATTTGTTGTAAAACTTTATCAGATGAAAGAGCATTATTCATTAAAGCTACAACATCACACATATTCAGCGTAATGCCTAAGGTCAGCATATTACCAGCTAATAAAATTAAGCCTTCTTTACCTTCCGCTTTTGCTATTTTTTCCTGTTTTGTAATATCGTCCTTAATATCTTTTGCTAAATCTTTATTCTTACGATTAATACATAATACATTATATTTTCTAAGAACATTATCTTCCTGCATTAGTTGTTCTAAACATTTTGAAATCTCGTTAATATTATCACTTGGTAGAAACCAAATTTGTGTAAAAGGTGTTCGTGTTTCTTTATCGGAACATATTTTTAAAATCCGTGAAAACATAGATTTATCACCATTTTTGAAATCTACTTCTTTATTTGAACCAGAAATAAAGCGTAAGATGGTTTTCACCTCATTTTCAAATTGAAACTTCGTCTTTTGCTTATTCAGTGCAAACAACACATCAAAACAAAACCCGTATTTACTACCCATAATTTTATCTTTAATTATATCGTATCTTTGACTATCAAACATCGTTGTAATCAAATACAAATCGGGCATATTTTCATAAGGTTTAAACATATCACTAAGAGATAACCCATTATTAGTAAAATACTTAATGATTGTGGTAATGTTTGTATCACCATGTTTCTCTTTTAATTTATCAACAATCATCTCATCTACCAAAATGCTTTTACATATTTGTTCGTCTTCAATATCCCAATACATCCGACATTCTTCTGGAATATTCCATTCACGCAAAGGTTTATTATAAGTTGCGGTTAGATATACTTTAATCGTGTTCTTCGATGAGTAAGAATCTAAAATAGATTTGGATAAATCAGTAGTTCCACTAAAATGGTTTTCATCAAAACCAATAATATCCAATTTCAGATTCTTAATTTTCATAATAGTTTTATCATCAATATATTTTTGTAATAGCTGTTTAGACATAACAAATATATTACTCTCATCCAATATCAAACTCTCAATATTTTTAGAACCATCAATATGGTGTATTTTGAATGCTTCAAACTCTTTAAATTTATTAAATAAGTCATCCGTAAATTGAGGTGCGGTTTCAGTTGGTGCGGGTGTAATAATCAAAACATTTAATTTTTTCTTGATTTCAAATTGCTTGATAATTAAACCACCAAACATATAAGTTTTACCACTTCTACACTTACAACCCCATAGAAATGATTTATATCCTTCTTCGACAAGATTAGAAGTTTTTTGTGTAATAAGTTCTTGATGAAATCTCAAACATAAATTACATTTAGGCGATAAATAGATTTCATCATAATTAATTTTTGTATTTGCATTCAAATGTTTAAGCATATCCGCCTTAAAATGTAAGAAACACTTATTCAAATCATTCTTATCTAAAATATTTTGTTCGTTCATATACTTCGTAATATAATTACTTGATTTGTTTGCATTTTTTACCTTTTCTAAAACGGACTTCTTATCAGGGACAAGTAACCAAATATTAAAATTAGGATAAATATGCATATTATCATCAACCGCCGAAATTATATTTTGAACCTCATAATAAGCAACTGATTTTTGTTTGGTAATTTCATCTTTACTTTTAGGATACTTAGAACTGATAAAAGTAAAGCTATCGTCTGCGTTATTAAATAATGATATATCCGAACATCCGCTTGAATTACCACTCACAACTTTTTCAGTTAAATAATGCGTAAAGGTTGTTAGTGGTTTAAGATTTCCAGTATTCATATTACCAACCATATGCGTAAAATCAGATTTTTGAAAATGATTACAAAACCCAAATTTAATACATACATCCCATAGGCGTTCATATATAAATCCTTTTTCAGATTGATTTTTACAAGTAACCAATATACTATCAACACTCTCAAATGTTGTAATATGTGCAATAAATTCTTCAACATTCATATTCTTCATCATAGCTAAACTCATTTCTTCTGTATTATTCATTAAGTATTATATTATCTTTATTCAAATCAATTTTATTTTATTCAATTTTATAGGTTTTGAGTTTATGTTTTCGTGTTGATGGTTTTCTTGCATATTCTGTTTTATTATTTGTTCCATAAGCATATTCAAAATAATTCTTATAATTTTCTGGTTTTACTTTTTCTATTGATGTATCCACATTTTTTGCTAATTCTTCAAAACTATATACATCTCTTTTCTTTTTTATGTATGTTTTTATTTGGTTAAAATAATTTTCTATTGGTGAATTCGTCATAGGGGTATATGGAATAGAAAATAAAAATTTATTACCGCTTTTTGTAATTGCATCTTTTACCATTTGATTATTATGACTTTTAGCATTATCTAAAATTATAAGATGGTCTTTGTATTTGGGAAATATTTGAGTTTCTAAAAACTCAACCATTCTTTCTTGGGTAGTTCCACCTTTTTCATAAAATATTTTCCCGACACATTTTTTATTATTGATTGCGACCAATAAAGTAAAACTACGAAATACAAAATTATTATTTGTTTTTATTACACAACGCTTACCAATATAACATCTACTATATGCTGGTTTCAAATGCGAACCAACCGAAGTTTCATCTAAACAAATAATTTTATCAATTGGATATTTGCTAACTTCTTTATAAAAATCATTCATTTCATTTTCTTTATTTGTAGGTTTCTTGTATCTTTCTTTTGGAAAATGTTGATGTCTTGTTCTTTTTCTGGTTCTATTATTAGCACGAACAACTCTACCTAAATGTTGTCTTGTAATATCAAAATCCTTATATTTATGTTTCATTTCAAATAATAATTCGTCCATCGTAAGTTGTTCGTTTTTGTCTATCATACCTAACACACTCTTCACTTGTTCTTTTTTGACTTTATATGATATTGGTTTTCTATTACGACGAGTAAGATTTTTATTGTTTTGGTAATTATGAACCCATACTTTTAGGGTGGTTTTCTTACAATTAAAAATTTTACAAACTTTATCCATACTTTCATTATTATTCAAATAATACTGAACGGCAGAAGTTTTATAATCAATTCCCTTATGTTTCATATAATAAATTTAGAAAATAACACTCGTATTTTGTGCCGTTTTAAATGTGCGAGGGTGTAAATAAAAAAATATTAGTTAGTTTAAGTCATTAATTCAATTTAGGAATATTTAGTAGAGGATATAATTCATTTAAATTTATGAAAGCTGTACCATTATCTTGTAAATATGTAATATTTAGAAGATAATAAAAAGTGTTCATATTAAAAGTCAAATAGGTTTAAAGAGTATAAATTTTTTTTTAATTCCAATTATGATTTAATGCAGTTAAAGATATCATTATATTTTTTCGGTAATCGTATGCGTGTTGATATTTTATAAATGTTTCTAATTCATCGTCATCCATTATTAAAAATTTAATTAATGTAGTAGTTAATTCATTTTTTTCAATTGTTAAACCAGACATTTTTGATTGTAAATTCAAAGCTATAAATGGATTAGCTATATTTTTAATAATAGTATTATTATTACCTAATGTGCACCAACAACAATCTCGTGTATCTGATTTATCGGATGAAGCATAATCCCATGTATATGATAATCTATAATAATTAACATTTTTTTTATCATCGTTAAATTCCGAAATATATATAGTGGATAAACAATATGATTTTGTTCCATTACATTTTAATTTAAATGGACCATTTTTTTTTTTAAATTCAGAATCGGTTATAATTAATTCATTAGGAGATATTTTTGAATTTGATGGTGAAAATTTATTAGACAATGGTGTTTTAGGAGTAATAGGACTATTATTAATACCAAAGTTTTTATTAGGGGATAGTGTCTGAGTATAATCAATAAAAGGTGTTCTAGGAGTAATTGGTGTAGGATGTCTAAGAACCATATTATCAGTATAATATTGTCTTGGAATAATTTGTGGTAAATTATTAGGTATATTAATAGAATCACTAGCAATAATAAGTTGTATTACAGAATTTTCAATAACACCATAATCAATAATTTTATTTGTATCTTCCATTATATTAGAACAAAATAGTAATTTTTGTTTAATAATAGGTATAAATTCTAATGTTTCTATATTTGATTTTAATTCTTCAACAGTATGAGTATTAGTAATTTTAAGCTCTAATCGATTTCCTGTTATAGCAGATTGAACATATATATTCATAATATTATAATCGATAATATTATCGATAATATTATTTTTATATCAATATTATAGATAATAATAATAAAAAAAATATTATATTATTATTATCTATAATATTATAGATAATATTATCTATAATAATAAATAGATAAGTAGGTATAGTATGTTTATAGTTTTGAAATATTATGAGGTTGTTGTGAAATATTAGGTATAATATTTTGTGTGTTATTCTGTTGAATTTGTGTAGAATATGGATTGTAATACAAAGATAGGAGATTATAGTAATATTGATAATTCATGATTGCATTATCAAGTTCAATAGAAGTATCATTTAGTTTTTGTTGATTAATAGACAATTGATTACAAGAATCCTGATAAAGTTCAATATAATTATTACGTTGTTTTCGTATATCAGAGAATATTTTCCAAGCTTCTCTCTGTCGATCAATATTTTTTTTTTGAAGGCGGATAATTTCGGTATTTTTATCTCTAATAATATTAATAAGTCTTGAAGTTTTTTTATCTTTATCTTGAATAACTTTTTCTTTTCTGTAGAGTTCATTTTGTAATTTAGTAATAGAATTATTTGAAGAATAAGAGGAAGAGGAGGTGTCAGTATAAGTGCTATCGGTGGTTGATGATTTTGTAGAAGAATCTGAATCATAGTCGACCAAACCTTTTTCCAGGTCAGGTTCTGTATCATAATTGACCAAAGCTTTTTCCAGGTTAGGTTCTGCATCACGATTGCCGATAGTTTGATGGTTCATCGGAATTGTATTTAAGAGTATTTTAATATGAAGAAATATTAAATCAAATTTTTAATTTATTGATTGCAGAAATATAAATACATTGACAATATTGTTGATTATTTGAGTGTAAATTTCCCATAGAACAGGTCCACATGTTTTGTTGATCATAA
>CALTNV010000117.1 GCA_943845485.1 uncultured Flavobacteriales bacterium
AAAATTTCATTATTTGATGATTTTAACTTACTATTTCCTATACATAAATTAAGGTCTGAATTTATATAATTTACTAACCTAGTATCATTATTGATAAGTAAATTAGAGTATTTAATGTAATATTACTTAACATAATCTTATGAAGATCATCATTAACATTACTTGAAAAAGTAGCTGAATAAAACCCTTCATGTATTTTAAAATCATTTACTTTAACATTAAAAAGAGTGTGTTTGTTTTTTTTATTGTTAGCCGTTAAACTTAAATTTTGTTTTATGAATATAGAATCAACAATTAATCTATCTAACTTAATTTCTTCAGAAAAAAACTCAATTTTATCTAGTAAAATATTATTTGAATTAAATGTAAACTTATCATCATAATCAGACTTTTGCTCAAATTTAATATTGTAAATATTTATTTTAGAATTATCCAAACTTAATTTTTTTGAGCATATTTTTAATTTATTATTGACAAATAAAACTTCTTTTGATTTTAAATATGCATTACTTAAAATGTATTCCTTTATATCTTTTATTGAATTAACATCAACTTGATTAAACTGTAAATCAAACTCATTTACTTTAAAAGTAGTATATCGTTTATTTTGGACTGAATTAAAATAAAAATCTCCTTTTATAATTTTTATTTTTTTGATTGGGTTTATTTGCTTTAAAAAAGGATTAATTGAATATTTTTTTTCCCCTTTAATAATTGAACTAAATTTTATATTTGGTTTTATTATGATTAATTCATCAAAACAATAAGGTTTTTTTGTATTCTTAATTTTAAAATTTGATAGTTTTAAAATGGGTATTTTTACATACTTCCCTTTATCATTATAAACTACATTAGATAGCACTAAACTATTTTTATGTATTGATAAGCTATCGCATGATAAATTATTTAAATATTTTATTTTACCAATATCAAGAGACCATTCATCAAAATCTTGAGAAAACATATTGGTAAATGTTTCTGTTTTTATTATTAATGACTTTTTTTCAATATTAACATTTTTAAAAGAGATGTTTTCCTTATTTATTGAGTCCTTAAAATGATTTTCAAAAAAAGTTATGTCTCCTTTATTTAAAATAAATGTATCAATAGATAAATGAATAGGAAATAATATTCCATTCTTTTTATTTTTATCTTTAACATTTGAAAAAAAATCTATTTGGGGTTTATTAATTTCTAGTTTAGAGGAATACATATAAGTTACAGAGTCTACAAAGTCGAAAGTAAAATCTTTTAAAATCACATCTTTAATATTTGAAGTATAATGATTTACATCATTATAAGTAACTCCATCAATATTGGAAATTAAGATATCATTTATTATTAAAGAGGAATCATTAAATTTAATATCTTCAACTCTGGCTTGATGAATGGAATCTAATTTGAAATATGATTTTTTAAGATTTAATTCAATATTATTAAAGCTAAAAGGAATAGGTTTAAAAAACTTAGAGGAATCTAAATGAAGATTATTTAAATGTAACCCAATATTTTCCGATGAAAATGTTAAGTCTTTAAAATCATTTTCATAAAATGATAATTGTCCTTGCTCAATTTCTACATTTACCAATTCAATACCTTTATAAAGATCAATCCAAAAATCACTTATGATTTTAGTGTGTTGTTTTATTTGGTTTTTTGTATTAGATACTAACACTACAGGCTGTATGATTTTTACAAAATTTGTAATAATTTTTGAAGAATCAATCAAAGATTTAATGGTAACATTTGATAATAAAATTTCCTCTATTGAAACATCAAAAGTATTATAGTGTTCAATTTTAATAGGTATAAATGATAATTTATTTATTGTTAATTCATTTTTATACAAACTATAGTCAATAGATTTATAGTTTATATTATAAGTTCTTTCAGGATTACTATTTAGATAACTTGGCAACCTAGAGTTAATAAAATATTCAAGATACAACTTACCTCCATATATAATTGCAATTATGAAAAATAGTATACTTGATATTATGACAACCTTCTTTTTCAAATAAAATAGTTTTTAACTCTATTTAAATATTAGTAAAAAATAGCAACATAAAATTAATAAGGGAGAATAGATTTAAATTAAGGTATCTCTTAATTTAATCATAAACTTAATCTATTTTTTATATAAAAACTGTATAACATAACAATATAAAATAGCTAAAAACATTAAAGTTTCTAGCTATCAACAAATAAGTGTTTTTAATTAAAACTAGGACTTGCAACCCCATAAATAACAGAAACTCCAGCTCCACCTCCCTTTGTGGATGTAACTTGATGATTATCAACACCTAAAACTGCAGCTTCATCATTCCAATTATTAGCCACCCAAACATGCCCCATTTTATCAACTAAAACATCTGTTACTTCCTGAAACAAACCCATTTGATATCTATGTATTAAATCTCCCTTTTTTAAATCTAAATCAGGGATATCATTTGTTGCATAATTAACGACTCCGGTAGCTAAAAAATTACCAGCCCAAAGATTATTTGCTCCATCAACCACATTACCCCAAGGACCACACAACTTAGCTCTTTCTCCATCAATAATCATTTTTGGTTTTGTTAGATTCATTTTATCTAACAACACTAAAGCTCCAACCCTTTTTTCTGTTAAAGGAGGCCATGTTTCATAGGCATATGTTCCTAAAAGTGTAAATTGTTGCATAATTGTTAATGATGGATCAATAGGAGGCATTTTAGTACCTATATTAGAATTACAACTCACCCATATATCATCATTTAAATCTTTAGATAATCCACGAATAGAAATACCTTGAACTATATATTTTTCAGAAACCATTGGATTTTCAGTACTAAATTTAGTTACCCAATAACCTGCTGAATTACCAACCCAAACGTCATTATTATTATCTATTACAACTGAAAAAGGAGATGCTAAATTTGGAACTTTTATAGTAACACCTTCATCAGGATCACCACCTTTAAAATAAATCATTTGATTAGCGGTACCATCGCAAATCCAAACGTCATTATTAACTGGTGATATGCCTACCCCCATTAAGTTACCAACTTTACCTTTAACTTTTGCTTCCATTACATTACCTTGATAATCATAAACACAAGCTTTACCATTGAAACTACTCATCCAAACTTGTCCATCAGCAACAGCTGTTCCCCAACCACAACCATTTACACCAATACCAACAAAACCAGTAACATCAGGAGAAATTGCTTTTCCTGATGGTGATAATTTTGACATTCCACCACCTATACCTCTTAAGGTATTAGATTGTGAACCAGGCATCCAATTATTACCTGTCCAAATATTTCCATGTTCATCCTTTTCTAACTTTCCTGGGGAAAATATACCTCCACCAGAAAAACGGACTGCTAATGCAAATTCATTTGGAGCCATTTCTAAATAAGGCATAAAAGGTGTTTCTCTTAACTCATCTCCCCTAGGATATAATTTTTCGAAAAGACTAAATTGTTCATTAGATTGATACCAAGAATGCTGAAACATATGACTTAATAAATCAATTGTATTTTCTACTTTTATAATTTCAGTGTTTGATAAAGCAGCTTTTTTCCAGCTTTCATAAGTATCTACATCTTTAAGCGCTTTATTAAAAATACTTGCTAAAGTATTAAATTTAGCCATGGTAGTAGATTCTGTTAAATTATCTCCAGATAGTAATACTTTACCATAATTACCTGATTTTAAATCAACTAAATTATTTACTGAATATTTACCTAATATTAATCTATCTAACTCGCCTACAAGCATTCCGTTTTCAATAAAATTTGAGTAAACAGCAATATTTGCAATGGTAGAAAGTTCATTTAAAACAATTTTTTCAGAATTATCAACAACACTTATATACTGTAGTTTTTTATTTTCTTGTATAATAGCTTTCACATAGTAAAACCCATCATCATTAATTGACACATTAAATTTCACTAACCCCGACTTATCAGTCATTTTAGAATCTAATAGTTTTTCAACTTTATTAGAAGTAATTTCATAGAGTTCAACAATACTTGCAGGTACTCCCTGATCAGCGCTTTTTACCTCAACTTGAAATGAATCTATTTTTTTACTTGTTTGATTACACGCAAATAAAAAAGTTAGAATGAATAGATAAATAATTTTTTTCATAGTTAAATTATATTTGGAAAATTAATTTTTTAAAAAATTAAGCATTCTTTAAAATTTGTTTTTATAAAAAACACACTACTTATGTCTTGTGTAAGATATACGGGGTTTTAATTAGTCTAGAAAAGATTGTTTAAGTATATACTTAACATTAAAAACATTAATCAGAGAGATTAATTCAAGATTGGTAGTTTTTAGCATACTTTAATAAATAATAAACACCTCCAATAACTTGTAGGAAATCTAAACATATAACTACATAATAAAAATGAAAAAATTGTTTACTTAAAAAGTACATACTTAATCCTAGAGAAACCATATATGTTTTTTCAAATAAAGAATACCAAATAATATATTTTCTAATATTATGTTGTGTAGCACTTATAAAAATTAAAACTCCAATACCTGTAACCATTACAGCCCAATGTCCAAGAAATGGGATGTATTGTGTTTCATAACTTGAAAATTCCATACCACCAGAAAAAACTGAAGCTCCAAATCTTGGAAAAAAAACAGCTGGGATAGAAGCAATTGCTGTTAACGCACCTGATATTCTGAAATACCAGTATGTATAATTATTTTTAACTTCAACCACCATGATATATTTTAATTTATTATCACACTATATAAAAAACTATTATTTTATAAAAAATTATTACTCTTTAATGTGAAACAGCTGAATAAGGATTCCAATCATCATCAACTGAAACAATATTTGATTTTTTCGCAAAATTTTCATAAAAACTTATCATTTGCTTTAACTCTTTTGGGTACTTTTCGTTTAAAGCAATTGTTTCTCCAGGGTCATTTTGAATATCATATAAAATCCAATTTCCAGGAGGGCCCCATTTACCTGATCTTGTGTACGAAGCTTTTAAATTTCCACTTACCACATATTTATTTCCAAATAATTCAAAAGCTACCATTTGATCTTTTGTTCTTACAATATCTGATTTACCTTCCAAAAAATCTTTTATACTTATCCCACTTGGTGTAACAATTTTTCTATCACCATAATAGTTTTTTGGGTGTTTTACACCTGCATAATCTAAAATAGTCATCGGTATTTCTTTTACAGAAATAAAATTATTCACTGTTGAATTTATTTTCCTTTTTGAATCTCCTTTTGGTGTAATCATTATCATTGGTACTCTAATACCTCCTTCGCTAACAAATCCTTTCCACCATTGTAACGTGCCAGTAGCTGCATTAGCCCATGAAGTTCCTATTTGCCAATTTGTGTTTCCAGATCCAACATCCTCAAGAGTTTCATTATAATTTTTTTGGGCCCATTTATTTAGAAGTGGATTATTAATAAATTTACTTCTTATATCAAACCCTTCAGGTCCATTATCAGTCATGTAAATAATTAAGGTATTATCGTATTGATTTGTTTCTTTTAAATAATCAATAACTTTACCAATATGATGATCTTGAGACTCTATCATTCCAGCATAAGTAGCAAATATTTTAGCTTGCATTTCCTTTTCTTTCTGTGAAAGACTATCCCAAGGTTTTACTAAAGGATTATTAATATTTGGAAAAGATGTTTCTTCTGAAATGACACCATGTTTTTTAAGCATTTCAAATCTTTTCTTTTTTACTGACTCATATCCATGTTCTAAATAATAGTCATAATATTTATCTATATACTCCTGTGGAGCTTGAATTGGAAAATGAGCAGTAGTAAAAGCCATATAAGCAAAAAATGGTTTTCCATCATCATTATCCTCATTCATATACTCTAACATTTTACCAGTATATAAATCATTTGAGTAGATACCGTTTGGCCTTATAACCTCTTTTCCATTTTCATAAAATTTTTCTTGCTGAATAGGCGGAATACCTCCTGATTTAATTGCTTTAGCCACTTTTGGATCTTTCACATCAGGTAACATTACTTCTTGATTCCAATGATTAGACCCCCCCACATAAATACCATAAGATTTTTCAAAACCCCATTGGTTTGGTCCTTCTCCCTTACCTTTAGTACCTCCTAAATGCCACTTACCTGTGGTATATGTATGATATCCTGCATCTTTTAATAACTCTGCTATAGTAACTGTATTACGAGTAAGATAGCCTTCGTAACCAGGCTGTCCTTTTGCTGGTGGGTATACAGCATAATCAAATGCC
>CALTNV010000118.1 GCA_943845485.1 uncultured Flavobacteriales bacterium
TGAAAAATAAATGTGGCGTTGGTGGTGCTGTAAAAGATGGAGAGATATTAATACAAGGTAAAGTGAAAACAAAAAAGATAATACAAAATCAAGATGCTGAATGATAGAGCTTATTAAAGTTATTAAAACAAAAGTATACCCAAATTGTTTTATAAAACGTATAAACATTTAAATTATCCTCCCTTTAACTTGCATTTATAACCTAAATCTTCGAGGATTTGTTTAACTTTTTCTCTCACTTTACCTTGTATTAATATCTCTCCATCTTTTACAGCACCACCAACGCCACATTTATTTTTCAGTAATTTTGCTAAATCATTCAAATCATCCTCAGTTCCTACAAAACCTTCCACCAAAGTAACTGTTTTACCTTTTCTCCCTTTGTTACTATGCGATATGTATAATAATTGCTGATTTGAATCTAATGTCTCTTGTTCTTCTTCTTCCTCAACATCAAAACTAAAATCAGGATTTGTAGAATACACTACATTTACAATGTTTTTTTTCTTTTTCGCCATCTTATTATCCTTTTTTCTCTAACAATTCAAACCAACGTTCTGTTTTCTGTTCAATTAAAGTAGTTAAGTCCCCCAATTCTTTAAAAAACACTTCGTTATCCTTGATTTTTTCAGGCGTTTCGCTAAGTTGCTCGTGCATCTCTACTTGTTTTTGTTCTAGTTTGGATATCTCCCCCTCTATACCTTCTAATTCTTTTTTCTCGGCATAGGTTAATTTCACAGCAGGCTTATCAACTTTCACTTCTGGAGCTTTTGCGATAATTTTAGGTTCTGCAAATTCAATTCCTTTCTTTTTATCAGAAAGTTCTTTTTTCAGTTGAACTCTATATTGCGTGTAGTTACCAGGGAAATCTCTCACCACTCCATTCCCTTCGAAAACAAAAATATGATCAACCATTTTATCAGTAAAATACCTATCGTGAGATACAATTAACACACATCCAGGAAAATTATCTAGATAATCTTCTAAAGCTGCCAAAGTATAAATATCTAGATCATTAGTTGGCTCATCTAAAATTAAAAAGTTAGGATTACGCATTAAAACAGTTAATAACTGAAGCTTACGTTTTTCACCACCACTTAACTTAGATACAAATTGATAATGCATATCTGAAGAGAAAAGAAAACGCTCTAACAACTGTAGAGCAGACATTTTCTTCCCACTTTTTAATGGTACATACTCTGCAATGTCTTTTACAACTTCAATGACTTTTTTATCAGCTTTAAGTTTAATAGTTTCTTGAGAAAAATGACCTATATCAATTGTTTCTCCAATAACAATCTTACCAGCATCAAGTTTTTCTTGCTCAAGAATTAATTTTATAAGAGTAGATTTACCAACACCATTGTTACCAATAACACCTATTTTCTCTCCCTTTTTAAATAGATAATCAAACTTGTTGATAATCACTTTATCTCCAAAGCTTTTACCAACATTATGAAATTCAAGAATTTTTGTTCCTACTCTTGGTGGGTTCACTAAAAACTCCATCGTTTTATCATCAATGCGTTGTTTAGCTACTTTTTTAACTTCATGAAAATTTTCAACCCTGCTCTTGGATTTAGTTCCTCTAGCTTTTGGTTGTCTTCTTACCCAATCTAATTCTTTTTTAAATAAATTTTGAGCTTTATCAATTGTAGACTGAAGATTAGCATATCTTTCAGCTCTTTTTTCTAAATAATAAGAAAAGTTACCATCGTATTTATATAATGAACCTCCATCAAGTTCTAATATTTCATCACAAACAACCTCTAAAAAATATCTATCGTGTGTAATTAATAAAAAGGCTCCTGATTGCGTAGCTAAATATTTCTCCAACCATTCAATCATTTCTAAATCTAGGTGATTGGTAGGCTCATCTAACAAATAAACATCAGCATCAATTAATAATGTTTTAGCTAAATTTAAACGCTTAATCTGTCCACCAGATAGGTTACCTGCTTTTTCTTTTATATTTTGAAACTTTAATTTACTTAAAATCTCTTCTATTTTAAATTCAAAATCCCAAGCACCAAGTACTTCCATTTTTGTTATTAATTCATCATACTTTTCTGGAGTAGTATTTGGATCATTTGTTGCTTTTTCATAAGCAACAATTGTTTTAAAAGGCTCTTTGGTATAATCAATTACATTTTCAACAATTGTTTTTTCAGGGTCATATTGATCTGTTTGAGAAAGATAAGCTACTTTAATATCACTTTTAAAACTTACATTTCCTGAATCGGGAACATCAGCTTGGGCTAATATCTTTAATAAGCTTGATTTTCCTGTACCATTTTTTGCAACCAATGCAATTTTATGATTGGTATGAATACCAAAAGAAACATCTTTAAACAATACTTTTTCGCCGTAAGACTTACTTACTGATTCTACACTTATTAAATTCATTTTTTAAACCTTTGGTACAAAGTTCAAGAAATTATAGGAAAAAACACTATATTAATGAGAAATTTTATCAAAATAAACCCTTAATCAACGTGCATAACTTTTTACAAGATATAGATATTGCTATTATTAAAGAAAATAGTGACTCAAGCATTAATTATAATAAAAAATTTAAAAACTTAACCCAAGAATTTGCTGAGGTTATATCAAAAGTGATTATATCAGAAGCAAAAGATAATATTGATCAAAACATATTAGAGTTTAATTATAGTGTTTTACTAGATGACAATAGGTTAGAGTTTAATATTAAAACTTACAATAGTGAAAAAGGAGCTATTTATGTCACTGTAGAAAGTGATCATGAAAACAAACTATATTTTGAAAACTGGGTTGATCATTATGACAATTTTAAAAATATTTTTGAACATTCAATAACAGGTAATATTATCATCGACAAAGAGAATAAAATTGTGATGACAAATGAAAAGTTTTTGAATATGTTTAACCTATCCATGATTAAAATCATTGGAAAAAAAATATTTGCTTTATTTAATTTATATAAAAACAAAGCGAATATTGCACTTTTAAAAAATATAACCCTCAATGAAACCGTTTCTGAAGAGGTAGAAGTTCAACTTTATTTTAATAATGAATTAAAATGGTATCTAGTACATTTTAAAAAGCTCCCAAATATTAATTCTGGAAATATTTTTATTCAATTTATTGATATTAATGACAAAAAAAAATCAGAAGAAAAAATTGAACTAGAAAAACAAAAATATTCTACAATGTTAAATAACATTCCTGGTTTAACATACAGATCTAATTATTCGAACAATAAAACAGTAGAGTTTATTAATCAAGGAGCTTTAAAATTAACAGGATACGATAAGGATTTCTTTTTAAATAAACACAATAAACAATTCTTCTCCATAGTACCAGAACCCTACAGGACTTCCTCTCAGATAAAAATAAATAAGTCATTTGATAAAATGGCAAAGTTTAGTACTGAGTACCCTATAATTACCTCTGAAGGAAAACAAAAGTGGGTATGGGAATTAGGTGAATTTGTTGAAATTGATAATCAAACTTATCTGGAAGGTATTATCATTGATATTGACAAACAAAAACTTGCAGAAGAAAAACTTTACGAAAGTCAGCAACGATTAGATTTGGCTGTTCAAGGGGGAGGTATTTCAGTTTGGACCTATGACTATGAGACAAAAGAAACATCATTAGATAAAAAATTCCATCAAATTTTGGGACTATTAAATAAAAATGAGCCTAAAAAAATTAATGAATTAATTTCATTAATTCATCCTGATGATGTACAAAGATTTACAACAGCTATTGAAAAAACATTAAGTGGCTCATCTACTGAAATTGCTTTTGAAATTAGAATGAGACATCGGTCAGGGGCATATAAGTGGATTTCAAATATAGGAAGAGTAACAGAATCTTATGGAGATAACTCACCTAAAAGTTCTACAGGAATTGTAATTGATATTACGAATAAAAAAAATCATGAGCAAGAACTTTTAAATGCAACAATTTTAGCTCAAGAAAATGAAAGAAAAAGAGTAGCATTAGACTTACATGACGGAATAAGTCAATATTTGGCAGCTATTAAAATGAACATACAAGCTTTATCTCCTGAACAAAAATATGAAGTTGAATTAAGACAAAGAGCTTCAGAATTAATAGACTATTCAATCAAAGAACTAAGAGCTATATCTCATAACTTAATGCCAGGTGCTGTTAACGATTTAGGATTAAAAGTAGCTATAGAGGAAATCATAGATAGCTTTAATATATCATCATTAAAGATTAACTTTAAAATTAACTTTACCGAAAGAATTAATAAAGATATAGAATTAACATTTTACCGTATATTTCAAGAATTAGTAAATAATACCTCAAAACATGCAAAAGCATCTGAGGTTGATCTTGAAATTTTCAAACATCATCACCAAATTACATTTGAATATGCCGATAATGGTATTGGAATAAACAAAAATAAAATGGACAAATTTGGTATCGGCTTAAACAATATAAAAAATAGAGTTTATGCATTAAATGGGACCATTAAAATATCATCTATAGAGGGAGAAGGATATAAAACAACTATTAACATTCCTTACAATTAAAAATCAGTGTTTAAAATACGACTTAAAGCTGTCTGAGCTTCTTCAATAGATGAAATATTATTAAAAATAATTCTTAATTTATTATTTTTCTCATTCATATTAACTCCTGCAGGATTTGACTGAATATATTTCAGAACTCTTGTAAAAAAAGGAGATTGATAATATACAGAATCTTGATTTTGAATAAATGAGCCTATCATTTTATTATTTTTTATTACAATTTTTTCAAACCCAATAGCTTTTCCCATCCATCTAATTTTAACACTTTCAAGCAAGCCTGTAGCTTCTATAGGTAACTCTCCAAACCTATCTACCAATTCTGTTTTATAAGAACTTAAATCTTCTTCAGTATCACAATTTTCTAACTTTTGGTATAAAGCTAATCTTTCTGAAATATTAAAAATATAACTTGTAGGAAATAATAATTCTAAATCTGTTTCTAAAATTGTATCATCAACAAAATATTTTTTATTTTTTAACTCCTCTTTAAATAGTTCTTTAAACTCATTTTCTCTAAGTTCTTCAACAGCTTCATTTAAAATTTTCTGATATAACTCAATTCCAACATCATTTATAAAACCACTTTGTTCACCTCCTAGAAGATCCCCGGCCCCTCTAATATCTAAATCTTTCATTGCCAAATTAAAGCCACTCCCTAAGTCAGAGAACTGAACAATCGCTTCTAATCTTTTTCTACTATCTGTAGGTAATGTACTTATTTTTGGAGCTATTAAATAACAAAATGCTTTAGCATTGGATCTACCTACTCTACCTCTTAACTGATGTAAATCAGCCAACCCAAAGTTTTGGGCCATATTAATAATCATTGTATTCGCATTTGAAATATCTATTCCACTTTCAATAATAGATGTGGCAACTAAAACATCATTTGTACCATCAATAAATGAAGCCATAATTTTTTCTAACTGCTCCCCTTCCATTTGGCCGTGACCAACTGTAATTTTAGCATCAGGAACTAAACGTTGAATCATGCCTGCAACTTCGTGGATATTTTGAACCTTATTATGTACAAAAAAAACTTGCCCGCCTCTATCTAATTCAAAGCTAATTGAATCGCGTATTTTAGCTTCGTCAAACCCTATCAACTCAGTTTCTACTGGCTGTCTGTTTACTGGTGGTGTATTAATAATAGATAAATCTCTAGCTCCTAATAAAGAGAATTGAAGAGTTCTTGGAATAGGAGTTGCTGTTAATGTTAAGGTGTCAACAGTAGCTTTAAATGTTTTTAATTTATCTTTTACATTCACTCCAAACTTTTGTTCTTCATCAATAATCATCAAGCCTAAATCCTTAAATTTTACATTTTTACTGACTAATTTATGAGTTCCAATTATGATATCAATTTCCCCTGATTTTAATTTTTCAAGTGTTTCCTTAGTTTGTTTAGCAGTTTTAAATCTATTTAAATAATCAATATTACAAGGAAATTCTTTTAATCGTTTTAAAAAGTTTTTATAATGCTGAAGAGAAAGAATTGTTGTAGGTACTAAAACAGCTACTTGTTTGCTATCTACTACAGCTTTAAAAGCTGCTCTAATAGCTATTTCTGTTTTACCAAAACCTACATCACCACAAACCAATCTATCCATAGGCATTGCAGACTCCATATCCATTTTTACATCCTGAGTAGCTTTAAACTGATCTGGAGTATCTTCAAAGAAAAAAGAAGCTTCTAATTCATTTTGCAAATAACTATCAGTACTAAATGCAAAACCTTTTTGTGCTTTCCTTTTCGCATAAAGTTGTATTAAATCAAAAGCTAAAGATTTTACTTTTGCTTTTGTCTTATTTTTAAGATTCTCCCACTTTGGAGAACCAATTTTACTTAAACTTGGTTGCTTACCTTCCTTACCTGTGTATTTTGAAATACGATGTAATGAGTGAATATTAACAAATAATGTATCCCCATCTTTATATTCTATCCTTATAGCTTCTTGGAGTTTACCATTATTATCTACTTTATGTAAACCCGCAAACTTTCCAATTCCATGATCAATATGCGCTACAAAATCTCCTTTTTGAAGATCTTGTAGTTCTTTTATAGTAAATGATTGTTGACTTTTTTTAAAACCTTGCTTTAATCTAAACTTATGATATCGTTCAAATATTTGATGATCTGTATAACAAACAAACTTATGAGTTTCATCAACAAACCCCTCATGTAGATTTAATACAAAAGGTTTAAAATTTATTTCTTGATTTAAATCTTTAAAAATAGTAATCAACCTTTCAACCTGTTTTTGTTGACTTGCAGTTACAAAAATTTCATATCCTAACGATTCATATTTTTTTAAATCACTTATAAGTAATTCAAAGTTTTTATGAAATGTTGGTTGTGGTTTAATATCATAATTAAAAACATCATCAGCTTTATAAAAAAAAGAAGTTCCAAATTCAACAACCTTTAATTCAGAAAACAAGTTTCTAATATTATTTGCTGATAAATATAACTCTGATGGGCTAGAAATTTTAATTGAATCGTTATTTACGTGATAAAACTCTTTAGCTTTTTTAAAAAAGTCATCTATTTTCTCAATGGTTAATCCATAATCTCGAAGCCAAATATGAGTATTTAGTCCTAAAAATTCAATGAAATTCTGACGTTTTTCTACCTCTACAGTATCCTTTAAATTAGGTGCTATTTCTGCAATATTTACCTTTTCGATTGACAGTTGATCTACGGGGTTAAAAAAACGAATACTATCAACCTCATCACCAAAAAGCTCAACTCTATAAGGGTGCTCTTTTGAATAAGAATAAATGTCTATAATTCCTCCTCTAACAGAGAATTGTCCAGGTTGATAAACATAATCAACTTCATCAAACCCTTGAGAAATTAAATATTCTTGAATAAAATCAAGAGAATAAGTTTCTCCTTTTAAAATCTTAAAAACTTGAGATGTTAATGTTTTTTTGGTAGTTACTGTTTCAGCGATAGCTTCGGGATAAGAAACTATAAAACAATTTTTATGTTTAAGTAAAGTTGTTAACGCTTCAGTACGGTAATGTACATTTGCATTTGTTGTTTGTTCTTCTTCATAAGGTGTTTTATAAGAAGCTGGAAAAAAAAGCACTTTCTCTTCATCTTTTACAAAACACTGCAAGTCATTTAAAAAATAAGCAGCCTCATCTTTGTCTCTTAAAATAAATAATTTATGATTTTCTGTATTTTCTAATTGAGCAGAGAATAAAGCAGATGCCGTATTTATTGGTGATTTAAAATGAATTTTAACATCACTTTTCACAAGTGATTGAGTAAAATCTTTTAATAGCTTACTTGATAAAATTTGATTCCTGAATTCAGAAAAAGACA
>CALTNV010000119.1 GCA_943845485.1 uncultured Flavobacteriales bacterium
CAAGTTGCACTTGTTGACATAAATAATGAATCAATAAAATCTAAACCTCCATCTTGAACTGACATTTTAGGAAGCATCAATAGAACAGCTCCTAATAAAATTATTAATAAAAAAGAAATTGAAAAAACAACTGCAGGGTTAAGCTTTACATTTGTTAAAATTTGATTTCTATTAATGAGTTTTGAAATCAAAATAATAAAAAAGGATATTTGTATAAAAGCAATAGTAAACTCTTCAACCCAAATTAATGATAATTTATCAAAAACAAGTTGAGAAATTAACTTATCTGTAAAAGTATAGCTAATTCCCTCAATAATTAATATCACGACAATAAAAGCTTCAAATTTATTAGATTTTAAAAACTCTTTAACTCTGTAGTTATAAAGAATCTTAACAAAAAAATTAAAGACATAATATATGAAAGTACTTTTTAAACCAAAAATCAACCAAGATTTTTCAACTTCATCTAACTCAAAACCGTGATAATAAATTAATATTGATATACCAAACAAAGTAACGATGATAGAAGAGAGTTTCATCCAAAACATTACCGTGTCTTTTGTATCATACAACAAAAGATTAATTTTTTCCCTTATGTTTTCAAAGTTCATTAATTAAAAACTTTATCTAACGTTTCTTTTTTCAAAATTTCTTTATCTATTGGTACAACTCCAACCTCTTCACAAACCAAGCCTCCAGCAAGATTACTTATTTCAGCAATCTTTTCAATATCAAGATTAAGAGCTAAACATAATGATGCTACACTAATTACAGTATCTCCTGCCCCTGAAACATCAGCAATATTTCTAATATGAGCTTTAATTAAATAGTATTCATTCCTATCAGTAATAACAACTCCTCTTTCTGATAAAGTTACTAATGATAGTTTATTGTTTAACTTAGATTCTAAAATTCTAATTGCTTTAATAACACTTTCATTGGTAGAATAGTCTATATCCAAATTTAATCCTTCTTTAAGTTCTTTTAAATTTGGTTTAAATAAAGTAACGTTTTTATACTCAAAAAAATTATTTTTTTTCGGGTCTACTGAGGTAGGTATATTTTTCTTATTAGCAATATTTATTATTTCAGTAATAACATTTTTGGTTAATACCCCTTTATTATAATCTTCAAAAATAATCACATCAATATCTGAAGCATCTATAATTCCTTTAATAGTATTTATTAGATTTTCTTCTTCTTTAGATGTTAAATCAAAAGTATCCTCTTCATCAACTCTTAACATTTGCTGATGATTGGCAATAACTCTTGTTTTTATAGTCGTTCTTCTTTCAGATGAGACCACCATTCCTTCAGTAGACAAATTATCGTTTTTAAACAAGTCTAATAACTTATTCCCATTATCATCTTCACCAATTACAGAACACATAATTGGCTTAGCTCCTAAACTTTTTAAGTTTAAAACTACATTTGCTGCCCCACCTAACCTATCGTCCTTATTAACAACGTCTAAAACAGGAACTGGTGCTTCGGGTGAAATTCTATTTACATTACCTAGAATATAACCATCAATCATTACATCCCCTATTACTAAAGCTTTTAAACTTTTAAACTTTTCAAAAATATTTTCTAAACTCACTATATTAAACTAATTTATTTAAAGATTTTTTCATACGTTTTGCTGCTTCTATTAAAACATCATCAGAAGTAGCATAAGACAATCTAATGTTATTAGGGTTTCCAAATGCAGCTCCAGAAACAGTTGCAACATTAGCATCATTTAATAAATACATTGATAAATCATCAGCGTTGTTAATAATGTCGCCTTTCTCAGTTTTTTTTCCAAAATAACTTATAACCTCAGGAAAAACATAAAATGCACCATTTGGAATATTTAATTTTAAGCCATCAATTTGATTTAGTTCATTTAAAAACAAATCTCTTCTTCTTTTGTAAATATCCAACATTTCTTTTAAATCACTTTTATCAAGCTCCATTGCCTTTTCAGTTGCTTTTTGAGCCACTGCACAAGTTGCAGAAGTAATTTGACCTTGTAATTTTGTGCAAGCCTTTGCAATTTCTTTAGAAGCACCGATAAAACCGACTCTCCAGCCAGTCATAGCAAACCCTTTAGATACGCCGTTTACTGTAATAACTCTATCTGAAATTTCTTTTATAGTACCAATACTGAAATGATGTTCTCCAAAATTTATATGTTCATAAATTTCATCAGAAACTACATATAATTTTGGATATTTTATAATTACCGAAGCTAAAGCCTTTAATTCTTGTTCGCTGTAAACAGAACCCGAAGGATTGCAAGGCGAACTAAATATTAACAACTTAGAATTTTCTGATATCGAATTTTCTAACAATTCAGGTGTTAATTTAAAATCAGAATCAATATTAGTTTTTATTTCTTTTATCTGTCCTTCAGCCATATTAACAAAAGCTTCGTATGAAACCCAATAAGGAGTAGGTAATAAAACTTCATCTTCAGGGTTAACTATTGCAGATACAACATTAGATAAACTTTGTTTAGCGCCAGTTGAAACAACTATTTGATTAACATCGTAATCTAAATCATTGTCACGTTTAAATTTCTTAGAAATTGATTCACGCAAGGATAAAAGCCCATTTACAGGAGTATAGTGAGAGTAGTTTTCATCTATCGCTTTTTTTGCTGCAAGCTTAATAATATCTGGAGTGTCAAAATCTGGCTCACCCAAACTTAAACTAATTACATCAACTCCTTGAGCAACTAATTCTCTAGACTTAGTTGCCATAGCTAATGTAGCACTCTCATTCATTTTCAAAACTCGGTCAGCAATCATATCAAAATAATTATATTAATATAAACAAAAATATAAAATTAAATATCCTTAGCATAAGATATTATAAAACTTTATCTTTGTTATGTATTTATTTAACAAGAACGAAAAATAATAACATTTTTAACATGGAAGAATTAAAGTATTTTTTATTATTAACAATACCGTCTACTGGTATTATTTTAACAGTTTATTTTTTCCTTAATAAATATTTTAAAAATGCTAATGAATTAGAATTAATTAAATTAAAAAAAGAAAGTTTTAAAGAAATAATCCCCCTAAAAATCCAAGCATATGAACGTTTATTATTATACATACAAAGAATTAGTCCCGAATCATTAATTATTAAAAATGTAAATCCAGAATTAACTAACAAAGGGCTTTTTGATGTGTTAAATCAAATTATTGAAGTAGAATATGAACACAATTTAACACAACAGTTATATGTTTCTTCTAAAAGTTGGGATGCTGTACAAAAAGCTAAAACTGAAATCAAACAACTTTTAGAGGTTTCTTTTTCTAAAGTTGAAAACAGTCAGCCTTCAATTCAGTTAGCAACTGCAGTTATTCAAATATTTGATCAACTTGAATCAAAACCTTCAGAAATCTCAAATCAAATTATCAAAAATCAATTTAATAAAGAATTTTAAACTATGAGATCGATACTGTTTTTTATTTTTAGTTTACTTATCCCTTTTTATTCTAGTGCACAGTGCGCAATGTGTAAAGCTGTTGTTGAAAACAATGAAGAGAAAATGGGAAGTAATATAAATTATGGAATAATTTTTATGATTATTGTAGTATATATTCTTCTGTTTTTATTTTTTAGAAAAAAGATTTCTAAATTTTTTAAAGAGATGAAAAACATCTACAATTAAACCTTTAATCATATTATATACCCTTTTATAAGTATTTAAAATAGGAATCAAATATGTGATTCCTATTTTTGTTTAAAAAAATTAAAATTTGAGTGATGAATTATAAAATATCTCTACTTCTTATTTCCTTTACATTTTTTAATTACGTGCACAGCCAGGAAGAATGGAACTTAGAAGAATGCATAAATTATGCTTTTGAAAATAATAACCAAATAAAACAGTCAGAACTTCAGAGACAAATAACCGAACAAAATTTAAAATCTAACAAGTTTAATACTTTACCTAATTTGAATGCTCAAACCTCTTATGGTTTTAATTTTGGGCAAACAATTGATCCATTTACAAATGAATTTGCACAATCGAAGGTAGCAACAAATAATTTCACATTAAACTCCAGCGTAAATATATTTACAGGATTAAGAAATCTAAACTCTATTAAACAAAGCAATGTACAGTTAAATATTAATACACTTGAAATCAGTAAATCTAAGAATGATTTATCTCTATCAATTGCCACAGCCTACTTAGAATACTTATTTAACAATGAAATTATTAAGGTTGCAAAATTGCAATTATTAATGAGTAAACAACAAGAAGAGCGCTTATTAATTTTAATAAATAACGGTCAAATACCTAAGCAAAACCTCCTTGAAGCTCAAGCTCAAATTGCACAAGACGAAACAAGTATTATTACTGCAGAGAACAATTTAATTCTATCAAAGCTAAATGTAGCAAAACTTATACAGTACCCCATCGAGAAAATCGAGGATTTTTCGATTGAAATTCCGAAGATTGATTCTACACAAATAATATACGAACCTTTAAGTACTGTTTACATATACAACCAAGGCTTAATTAATCTACCAGACATAAAAATAAAACAAAGTAAAATAATTGATGCCGAATATGGTGTTAAAATATCAAGAAGTAACTTCTACCCTACACTAACACTTTCTGGAGGTATAGGTTCTGGTTATTCAGAAAACAATAAAGAAATTTCCGGATTACCTTCTTTCACAAATGAACCTACAAATTTATTTATCCCCTCTACTTTAGAGGGAGTAGAGCAAATAACTGCAAATTACCAAACAACTACAAAACCTTATTCTGACCAAATTTCAGATAACTTTAACGAACAATTATTTTTAACATTATCAATTCCTATCTTTAACGGACTTAATAACAAAACTACTCTTCAAAAATCAAAAATTACTTTAGAAAGCAATACAATTGAAGTAAATGAAGAAAAATATAGGCTATTATCTGCTATTGAACAAGCAAACCTTGAATACAGATCCGCATATCAAAAGTTTTTATCCTCTTCAAAAACTTTTGATGCTCAAAAATTAGCATATGAATATGCAATCATTCAATTTGAAAACAATATCATAACACAAATTGATTTTCAAGAAAAAAAGAATCAACTTATAAATGCGGAAATAGAAGTTTTAAAATCTAAGTATGAATTTATATTTAAAGAGAAAATTCTAGACTTTTATCAGGGAAAAGCAATAACTTTGAATTAAATTAACTTTTTAAGACTCTTAAAAAAACATTTATAAAAAAATAAAAATAATGAATATTAAAAATCAAGTAGTTGTTGCTTTAAAATATACTTTACGTTTAGATGATAAATTTGGTGATGTTATAGAAATTGTAAAAGATGATGAACCAATGATTTTTTTAAATAAATCTGATAGCATGTTAGATTCATTTGAGTCAAACATAAGCGGTTTAGAAAAAGGTGACAGATTTGAATTTATTCTTCCTAAAGAAAATGCTTACGGTGAACTAAAGGAAGAATATATAGTTAATGTACCGATGTCTTCTTTTGTTGTTGATGGGAAAATTGATAAAAAAATCATAAAAAAAGGAAATGAAATTAATATGCATGATGAAGATGGAAACATGATGCATGGAGAAATTTTAGCTATTGACACAGATCATGTAACAGTAGACTTCAACCATCCCCTTGCTGGAGAACAGTTATATTTTAAAGGTGAAATATTAGGTGTAAGACCAGCTACACCTGAAGAGCTTGAAGCAAACGAAGCAGAGGAGTTTTAATATGATACAAATTGATGATAAAATTGTAAGCTTAGATATTTTTGAAAAACAATTTGTTTGTGATTTAAACAAATGTAAAGGAGCATGTTGTGTTGAAGGAGATAGTGGCGCGCCATTAACAATTGAAGAAGTTGAAATTCTTGAAAATGAATATGAAAAAATAAAGCCTTTTTTAACAAAAGAAGGAATTGATGTTATTAATAAAGAAGGTGTTTTCTACATGGATTTTGATAATGAACCAGTCACAACACTTGTTAATAATAAAGAATGTAGTTTTGTTACATATGATGAAAAAGGTATTACAAAATGTGGAATTGAAAAGGCTTACGAAGAAGGTCTTACTAGTTTTAAAAAACCAATATCTTGTAATTTATATCCAATAAGAGTAGCAAAACTAAAAAACTATAAAGCATTAAATTACAATAAATGGGAAATTTGTGCTCCAGCATGTGATTTAGGAAAAGAATTAAAAGTTAGTGTTTATAAATTTTTAAAAGTACCTCTCATTAGAGCTTTTGGTAATGAATTTTATGAAAAGTTAGAAATTGTAGACAAAGAATTAACCTCTAAATAAATTAGTTAAATTAAATAAAAAAAGACTAATAATAATTAGTCTTTTTTTATTTAATTTACCACATCTACGTTTAACTTAAGTGTAAACAAACAAGACATCAAATATATGAAAATTCTATTTTAATCTAAAAAAACACAACATAAACACCTGTTTTAAAACGGCTTAACAAAAAGTAATTCAAATAAGTATCTAATTGTGTTTTTGAATGTGTTATTGATAAAATTGTTGAAAACTGTCTCAATTTGTGAATTTTTAAGTCATTATATTAGTTGTAATAAAGAAGTATTTTTCACACTTTTGTAAGCAGTACCTTTCACAAGGTATTTAACTTTTCAGTAAGCAATATTAACATATTAAAACCAATCAAAATGGAAAATAATATAAACGAACCAATATTACAACAAAACAATAATCGTTTTGTTTTATTTCCAATAGAGCATGATGATATTTGGAGTTTTTACAAGCGAGCAGAAGCTAGTTTTTGGACAGCTGAAGAAATAGATCTTGAACCAGATGTTTATGATTGGGAAAATAAACTTAATGAAGATGAAAAACATTTTATTAAGCATGTATTAGCTTTCTTTGCTGCAAGTGATGGTATTGTGAATGAAAATTTAGCCGAACATTTTTTATCAGAAGTTCAATATACTGAAGCTAAGTTCTTTTATGGTTTTCAAGTTTCTATTGAAAATATCCACTCTGAAACTTATTCGTTATTAATAGATACATACATTAAGGATAATACTGAAAAAAACAAATTATTTAATGCTTTAGATAGTATAGATTGTGTTAAGAAAAAAGCTGATTGGGCTTTAAAGTGGATAGATAACG
>CALTNV010000120.1 GCA_943845485.1 uncultured Flavobacteriales bacterium
TCATCTTCCAATACTAAAGTTTCATCATCAGAAACTGAAACGGTATCATCCAATACATTTTCAACAACCTCTTCTTCAATAGCATTATTGTTTTTTGCTTCAAAAGCTTTCACAACACTATCTCTGTAGCCAGGGAAATTTTTCTTACTTACAGCTTCATCAAGTCTATTTAAAGCATTCATTGCAGAAACCAAATCAGCTCCAGCCCAAAACTCTAAATTAGCCGTACTTTGTAAGAGTTTTCTTATTCTTCCTTTATCCTTAACACCTGGTAACTCTAACTGAATTCGATTACTTACCATTTGTTTTTGAATACTAGGTTGAGATACACCATACTTATTAATACGAGCATTTAAAACTTGCTCAGTACCATCTAATGCAGCTTTAGATTCTTTTCTTAAAACCTCTACAACTTGTTTATTTGTTAAGTCTGCAGGAAACTTTTCTTTAGTTTCATATCGGTGGAAAATTGATATCATTTCTTTTCCGTCGGCATTTTTTTCCCAAGCTTCTGAAAACAAAGTAACAAAATCTTTATTTTCTGTTGATTGATTAGCTAAAGCAGCTTCAAAAGATTTCTTATATGCCTCATTGGAACTATGTCCACTGTAAGCATCAACTAAATCAGGAATAGAAACTTCAAGAGTTACACTCATTCCTCCTTGTAAATCAAGCCCTAAGTTAATTTGCTTAGCTTTACATTCTTGATAAGTAAATCCAATCACCGGAAAAACTTCTTCGTTAGCATTATCTAACAAAAACTTTTCTCTCCAGAAATTTTGTGTTTTTACTTTTTCGTCCCCAACTATCCCTGGGTTTAACTTAACAATACTGTCTGTTTTTTCTACTGCCCATTTATCCGCTTTCTTCTCAAAAGATGAAGTGAAATATGAAAAAGACAATTGATAAACACTTGCTAAAGCAAGTAAAACAGTAAATGTCCAAATGGTACCTTTATTCTGCATTTATCTTTGGTTTTATAATAATTTGTGTTTAAGGAAATTATTTTAACTTGCAAATATATAATTTCAATTAAAACTACCCAATTTAATCCCAATTATATCGTTTTATACATCATGATGAATTTTACCAAGAACAAACTCTTTTTTTCTTTATTTATATTATGTTATTCATTAATAACATCTTATTCATTATTAGGTCAAATTTACTTCACCAACACTACTTTAAACTTCAAAATCAATGACTTAAACATTGAAAATTATAATTTTTATGGTTTTAACAATCCTCAATTTTCTACTATAGATATAAACAATGATGGTTTAAAAGATATTTATGCTTTTGACAGAAGCGACAAATCAAGCACTTTTTTTTTAGTAGATGATGATAATAATTTAACATTAAATGAGGTTTTTGATCAAAAAATACCGTCAAACTTGAAAAATTGGACAATATTAAAAGACTTTAACTGTGATGGAAAAGAAGACTTATTTACTTCAACTTCAGCAGGTATAAAAGTTTACAAAAATATAAACAATGAATTTACTCTTGAAAAGTCATTAATCTATACAAGATATTTAAACTCTGTTTTTACAAACCTCTCAACATCATCAGTTGGTATCCCTTCTATTTATGACATTGATAAAGATGGTGATTTAGACATTCTAACTTTTTCCGTAGGAAATACATCAGGGGTAGAGCTTCACAAAAACATGTCTGTAGAATTCGGATATGGATGCGATAGCTTAATTTTTGAGGAATATACTTCTTGCTGGGGCTTATTTTCTGATAATGATTTTGATATCACCCTGAACAATCAATGTAATAGTAATTCACTAGAAAATAGACACACTGGAACTTCATTAACATCGGGTTATTTTAATAATGATGAAAATATCGATTTATTAATTTCAGACATATCAAATCCTAATGTTATTTGCTTGTTCAACAACCCTATTGATAATACAGCAACAATAACAGACACTATTAAAAGCTTCCCTTCTCAAACTCCTATTTATATTAATAATCATCCATCAATATTTAATGTAGACATTAATAATGACAACAATTTAGACCTTTTAGTAAGTAGTAGTAATTTAGAAAATTTTAATCATCAAAACTCAATATGGTACTACAAAAACATTGGTAGCCAAACCTCTCCTGAATATGAACTAAAATCTAAAAACTACCTCATCGAAAATAGTTTAGATTTTGGATCTTATAGTAAAAGTTATATCGTTGATATTGATAAAGATGATATAAATGAAATCGTTATCTCTTATGATATTCATTTAAAAAATGAAACTCTTACTCGATTAGCTCTAATAATAAAAGAAGGAAATAGTTTTAATGTTATTGATACAAACTACTTAAACATTCCTCAATACAATCTTGGCAAAAGAGTTCAGTTTTGTTTCAATGACATTAATAATGATGATAAAACAGATATTATAGTAGGTTTAATTGATGGATCAATTGGCTTTTTAAAAAATAAAACTTCTAATGGTTTTAAGTTTAACAATTTTGAACTGTTTACAGATAATAACAACCAAACAGTTAAAGTAAACAGTTACGCG